>JAKADW010000295.1 GCA_021820165.1 Bacillota bacterium | reverse complement strand
GACAGGCGTTAGCGCTCGTCGACCCCCAACGGGCCGAGCATCTTCGGGAGTTGTTGGCCTTTATGCGGGACCGCTCGTGGTAGAGAGGAGGGCCTCATGGCCAGCTTGCTTGAACGGATTCACACACCCAAAGATTTTCGTCACTTTAGCACCCTAGAGTTGCGCCGCCTTTCCGAGGAGATTCGTCAAGATATTCTTGCGACCACCGCACGCCAAGGCGGCCATGTGGGCGCCAGCCTCGGAGCCGTTGAACTCATTTTAGCCTTGCACTACGTCTATGACACACCCACGGACAAAGTGCTGTTTGATATTGGTCATCAGGCCTATGCCCATAAACTCGTCACCGGCCGGCGCCAGGACTTTCCTACGATTCGCCAGTTGGGTGGTCTGTCGGGGTTTTTAAAACGGCGCGAAAGCGAATTCGATGTCTGGGAAGCCGGTCACGCAGGGACCTCGCTTTCGGGAGCGTTGGGTCTTGCCGCCGCTCGTTCCTTGACGGGAGAGCGCTACCGGGTGGTAGCGGTTATTGGCGATGGGGCGCTTACCGCTGGCATGGTCTGGGAAGCCCTCAATCAAATCGGGCATCTTGGCACTCCGATGACGGTGGTGCTTAACGACAATTCCATGTCTATCGCCCCTAACGTGGGTGCGTTCTCGCGCTACCTCACAGAACTTCGCACAGCGCCTAGCTACGTGCGTCTCAAGCAAGATTTGGACCAAGCGCTGGAAGCTTTGCCGGTTTTAGGGGGAAAGCTCCGGCGCAAGGCCGAACGCCTCAAGGAATTGGCGCATGCGGCCATGTTGCCCGACAACGTCTTTGAAGCGTTGGGTTTTAAGTATTACGGACCCGTGGATGGGCATGACCTGGACAGTCTGATCCCGGTGTTGAGGACCGCTCGGGACGCGGATGGGCCGGTCGTGATTCACGCCATTACCCAAAAGGGGCGGGGCTATCGTCCTGCCGAGGAGCGTCCGGTTCAGTTTCACGGTCCTGGTCCCTTTGAAATGGCTTCTGGGCAGATGATTAAGAAGCAGGAACCTCCGTCTTATAGCCAGGTTTTTAGTCAAACGCTGGTGGAACTGGCGGAACAGCGCTCAGACATTGTAGCGATTACGGCAGCGATGCCTGACGGGACAAAACTTGACTATTTCCAGTCGCGGTTTCCTGATCGGTTCTTTGATGTGGGGATTGCGGAGCAACACGCGGCCACCTTTGCGGCTGGCCTTGCGCTGGCGGGACTAAGGCCGGTCTTCGGTGTCTACAGCACCTTTTTGCAGCGGGCCTATGACCAAGTGATTCACGACATCTGCCACCAGGGTCTCCCGGTCTTGTTCGGTGTGGACCGGGCGGGCTTAGTGGGCGGCGACGGTGCCACCCATCAAGGAGTGTATGACCTCGCATTTCTACGGACGGTACCTAATTTGGAAATCGCTATGGGCAAAGACGAGGCTGAATTGCGCCAACTGGTCGCCGCCGCCATCGAGCGCCCGGGTCCGGTCGCCGTACGCTATCCCCGCGGTGCCGGACGGGGGCTGCCATTAGACGAACCCTTGGGAGATATTGCGTGGGGCTCTGCCGAATGGCTTCGCCACGGACGGGACTTGACCTTGGTGGCGATTGGACCCATGGTCTACACGGCTCTCGAAGTGTCTGACCACTTGAAAGCCCAGGGAATCGAGGCGGGGGTGTTAAACGCACGTTTCATTAAGCCCCTCGATATCAATGCTTTGGGGGAGGCCGCTCATGAGAGTCGTGCGATCATGACGCTGGAAGAGCATGCCGCCGCGGGAGGATTTGGGTCGGCGGTGGCGGAATGGGCCACGGTGGAGGGGCTAGGCATTCCCGTTCGCATCGAGGCCTTGCCCGATGTGTTTATTGACCATGGGCCGACAAGTTACTACCTGGATTTGTATGGCCTGTCGGCTGAGGCGTTGGTGAGAAAGGCGCTTGAATGGCTCTCGCATTTGCCGTCAGAGGTTGGGCCGTGAAACAACGTCTCGATTTGCGATTGGTCGAAATCGGGGTGGTTGATTCGCGAAACCGGGCGCAAGCACTAATTATGGCAGGCAAAGTCGAGGTTAATGGGCACGTGGAGACCAAAAGCGGCCGGATGTTGGGGCCCGACGACAGGGTATCGGTCCTTGAGGGCCTACCCTATGTTAGCCGAGGCGGCGTCAAGTTGGCCCATGCCTTAGAGGTCTTTGCCATCCATCCGAGCGGTTGGCAGGTGGTCGATATTGGGGCCTCGACCGGCGGATTTACGGATTGCTGGCTTCAGCGAGGAGCGGCTCGGGTATACGCGGTGGACGTAGGTTACGGGCAATTGGATTGGAAACTTCGGCAAGATGACCGGGTGGTGGTTTTAGAGCGAACTAATGCGCGTTACCTGACTCTGGACGTTTTAGGCCGCGACCATACGCTGGATGGGGCCTCGATTGATGCCTCGTTCATTGGTCTCAAGTTGCTGTTGGAGCCGCTTCGGTCGCTGGTCTCGACGGGCGCTACGATCGTGGCGCTGGTCAAACCGCAATTTGAGGCGGGCCCGGATAAATTAGGCCGGGGGGGTGTAGTCAGGCGGCCTGAGGTTCACGTTGACGTGTTGGAGCGGGTGTTGGGTCAAGCGCGCAGTCTGGATTATACGGTGAAAGGGTTGACGGCCTCGCCTATTCGCGGACCGGAAGGCAACATCGAATTTCTCACCCATCTTATTGCGGGCCCGGGACTCGAGGAGCCACTCAAAGTGGCCCCGATCGTGGAGCGAGCCTGGCAGGAGGCCGGGCATGGCTAAAATTTTGGTTTGGCCGAACCCAGAGAAGGATCAGGTACGAGGACTGGTCATGCGAATGCGCCTGTGGATGGATGACCGTGGAGTCGAAATGGTCATGCCCGATGAGTTGGCAGATGCTGTGGGCATGCCCGATCGGGGCCGATATTGGGAAGATGTCAGCCAAATGTCCTATGCATGCACGGTGGTGCT
>JAKADW010000294.1 GCA_021820165.1 Bacillota bacterium | reverse complement strand
GTCCGGTACTGGTGTTCGACGAACCGCTATCTCAAATTGAGAGTACCCGGCGTGTCGCAATCCTAAAGAATTTACGGACATATGTCACGGAAGTCCAGCCGCATCGGCGCATCATTCTGTCGAGTCACCACTGGGATGATTTATGGCTGGTTTCAGATACATTGTCGATTTTAGAGAACGCGGTGCGCATCGGGCCAAGCGCGACGGCTACGGTCTATCGAAACCCACCATCCCAAAACATCGCAAAGCTCTTTGGGTACATCGCCAGTATCCCGTGTCCCAAAGGGGGATATTGGCTTATACACCCCAATTTATTAGGCTCGGACAACCACCCGGGACCAGGCGTGCGGCTTTCTGGGACCTTTCACGCCAACCTAATTGGGGGATCCATCCGGCAATGGATTTTTCGCTGTGAGGAACCCCCGTTAGAACTGAAGTGGCCTAGCTCTGTGGCACTTGCGCCGGGTTCCCTTGCGATCAATCATATTCGGTTGATCGACCCGCCTTTGGTGCCTTATCATCTCGACCAGGAGGAACCCCTATGAATCATGAGGGTGTGCGACTCAAGGTGCAAGAACATCGCCGTAAGCTCGGTTGGTCGCAATCGTTTCTGGCTAACAAGATTGGCGTCTCGCGACAAACGCTGATTGCCATTGAACAAGGACGTACACGAATCCACTTAGATCTTGCAGTGGCCCTAGCGGACGTACTACAAATGCCACTGGACACCTTAGTAGGTCGAAACCCGCGCCCCGACCAATGGCGGTGGCTCAATGACTGGGTCCCGACCGTCGCGATCCCGGTGGTGTGGGCCGAAGTCATGGATCAACGTGTGGTGGTGCCATATCATCTGACCGGGGATACCGGTCAGATCGATGCCTGGTGGGATCCCAAGACCCAGCAGTTAGAACCCACATCCGAATCTCGACACCCATCCCGGGTGATTTTGGTAGGAGGCTGTGACCCCCGTCTCTCGTGGCTTAAAGCATCGTTCGAACTGGCACAGGGCACCCACCTTATGGAGATCCTGCCTGCGTCCAGTACCACGGCGATGAATTGGCTACGCCAAGGGTTCTTGCACCTGGCTGGTTCCCACTGGTATAACCCTACTCTGGAGACCTACAACGTCTTCAATGACAATGAAGACGTCTCGTTGGCGCGGGTCGGGTACCTCAAGTGGGAAGAAGGGGTTTTTTGGCATCCCGATCGCGGTGAACCGCGTCGGTGGGCAGTGCGGGAAATGGGAAGTGAGGCACGTGCCGTATTCGAGCGCACCAAGTCCGCATTGCGATTCCCAATCTTGGGACCCACATTTGACCGTCATCTGGATTTAACCCGCTACGTACTAAGCCACCCAGATGTCGGGGGGGTGGGTCTCGGAAGCATTGCCGCTACGATGGGTCTTAGCTTCCGTGCGCTGACCCAAGAACCCTTTGAATGGATTCTCCGTCAAGATGACTTAAACACGCCGTGGTTCCGTCTCTTCATCCAAGCCTTGGAGAATTCGGATCTCAAAATGCTTCTAGAGAGAACACCTCACCAGGCGCCATTTCAGTGGGCACAAATCCGCTAAAGGTCCTCTGAAAAATAGTTTGTGAATCTGCACAGAAAAATACATGATTCGTCGCAAACCTGTCTGTGTCGCGAAACGAAAGACGGTCTATGTCAATAATGTGGATAATTTAAAGAGGTCGTAACCGCATAGAGAGTGTGGGCAATTCAGCGATCGTGCGACAACTCGAACCCGGTACAAGGCCACACGCACTTCCTCCTACGGCTTCCAGTATTAATGATTGTAAGTATTGTCGGTATAAAAATCGGTGCTCGGCTGCGGGTGACACTATGCCACTAAGTGATGATGTTGTAGGGTTAGTGCAAACTCCCGCCAGCGAGTGACTTGGAGCGGATAACGAATGGCGAGAATGACGCGAGCAACGCTCGCGTCATCGGTTTAGCGGGGAAAGGACTACTCGGCCAGCACCTGCCGCACCTGCTGGCGCGCCAGAGCCAATTGATCGGTCAGGTTGTCGAGTTGGGTGTCAAAGAGTCCAGCGTAGCGCTGCACGCGACTATCCAAGTCGTGGAGCTGATCGAGGAGCTTGGATTGTTGTGCGGCCGTCGGGGTTTTGCCGGCTTCTTTAGTGGTACGAATCGCTTTCAAGAGCGCGAGAGTCTTTTGGGAGACTTCGGCATCCAGGCCCTGCGTGAGGGTTTCGACCACGTCAGAGGACCGGGACAGCGGCATCGACCAGAGTGTAAGTCCGAGGCCAGCTTGGGCCCGATCGAGGGCGTCTAAGACCCCGGTGGCCTCAGCGGGAATGAATTGCACCGGTCCTGCATGGGGCATCTTCAACGAGCCCGCAGACCGGATCCAACGGGTAATTTGCTGGCGGCGATCCCCGGGGGTGTAGGTCCGGGCGGCGGTCTCGACCAGACTAGACAGATCCCCGAGCGCGCGGCTTTGGTCTCCTGTCATGTCCCCGAGATAGTCCACCTGGAGCGCATCCGTCTTGGTGTCGCGCTGAATGGCGGCGAGCACCTGAAAATGAACGCGACCCCCGGAGACCGACTCCGCAATCCAGTGATGCGTGGTCCGTCCTTTTTCACGAGCCACCCGACGAAGCAACGTGGACCCGCCGGCTTGGTGTTGCATAGCCCGGAGACCTCGCAGGTAGGCGGTACTGGGTCGAATGCCTTCGGGCAGCCCGTAAGGCGCGAGGCCGGCTTGAATGATGGTCGCGAGCCACTGTTTTTGATCCACGGATTCGTCGGTGACGGTAAACCAGGCGAGTCGTCCGAGTGTGCCGGAGCTCCCGGTGAGCTCTGCCATTAAGTCGTCTTGCGTGAACGCAGTTGTAGTCATGGGGATATCCCCCTCCCTGAAATGTGGGTAATAGATGAAAAACGCCGGACAGCGATTCGTAAAGATCACGAAGCCAAAAAAGAAACAACACCCCAACCGGACGCGCCGGAGGCGCGGCGATGGGCGTTCAAATACGCA
>JAKADW010000293.1 GCA_021820165.1 Bacillota bacterium | reverse complement strand
CGGGGGTATCTTTAGGGCCCTCCAACGCGCCGGAGAAATCGGCGGGCTGATTGCGATGCATGCGGAAAATGGCAGCGTCATCGATGTGTTGGTGGAGCAAGCATTGGCCCGCGGGGAAACGGCGCCCAAGTATCATGCGCTCACCCGACCGCCGGAGGCGGAAGCCGAGGCGACCCATCGCGCTATTGTGTTGGCCGGCTTGGCCCAGGCCCCGCTGTATATTGTGCATCTCTCGGCGTATCACGCCTTAAACGAAGTCATCGCGGCCCGGGACCATGGCCAATTAGTGTTCGCCGAGACCTGTCCCCAGTATCTCTTCCTCTCCTACGACAACTATGAAGAGCCCGGTTTTGCCGGTGCCCAGTATGTGATGTCACCCCCGCTTCGACCTCAGGCGCATCAGGAGCGACTATGGCAGGGGCTTTGCACCAATGATCTCCAGGTGGTCTCCACGGACCACTGTCCCTTTTGCATGAAGGACCAAAAAATCCTCGGTCAAAATAATTTTGCCAAGATTCCCAATGGGGCTCCGGGTGTGGAAACGCGTATGAGTCTCATCTACGATGGCGGGATCGCGCAAAAGCGGATGTCCTTAAACCGATTTGTGGAGATTACCGCCACGGCGCCCGCCAAATTATTTGGGATGTTTCCAAAAAAGGGCACCATTGCCGTGGGATCTGACGCGGACCTGGTGCTCTTTGACCCCGAAGGCACCACAACCTGGAGCGTCAAGACGGCGCATATGCGGGTCGACTACAATCCCTATGAGGGACGCCAGACGGCTGGCGCCATTCGCATGGTCTTGTCGCGTGGTGAAGTGCTGGTCGACGGCCCCACGTTTTTGGGTAAGAACGGGCGCGGTCAATTTATTAAGCGGAACACCTTTAAGAATCCTTAAGGAATGGATTCGCCGTGAGCGGCGGCGGACTGCACCAGGTAGTGGCGGGCCGCCAAAGCCGCCTCCAACGCTAGTCGACGGCTCGGCGACAAAAAATCTTCACCGAGAAACTGGGATAAGGTGCGGATCCGGGCATATAGGGTTTGGCGATGGATACCCAGGCGTTGACTGGCAGCTTGTTTGGAATCCAGGTGTGCCAGTAATGCCTCCAGGGTTTCCAACAGACGCGGCGTATCGGCCTGGTCCAACAGCGGGCCTAACTCGGGCGCGATAAGGAGTCGCTCCAGTTGTTGTCGGGGTGTACTCAGGATCCAGCGAAAAATACCCATCTCTTCATAGCTAGCAGGGTTCTGACCCAGGCAGCAAGCAATGGCCGCCGCGTCGTTGGCTTCGGAAAACGCCTGGTGGAGATTCGCGGGATCGTGATGGAGAGCCGAGAGCCCTAATGGGGTCGCACGATGCTGCGACACCCAACTGGTGCCGATGGCATGGGGCAAGGTACCGATGATTTTGGCCGGGCCAACGGCCACTAGAATGGTGCGCTCCTTCTGGTCGAGTTCCACGCAGGTGGCTCCCACCGAGAGCCACCGACGTAAGACACTCGTGGCGGCAGGTGTGGGATGGTCAATTACCAAGACCCGGAACGTGCGGCCAGGATGCACGTGATACTGGGAGCGAAACCGTTGGATTTGGGAGGTGTCAGGAGATTCTTCGAACAAGAGGTGCTCTAATATGGCCGCCTCTTCCCGGCGTCGCACCCGATCCAAGCTTTCGGTGCGAATAAAATCTTGGGCAATAGCAGCGGCGGTCCGATCCAGAGCGAGATAGACGCGCTCGTCAATGGGGGTGCCGGGATGGGCCACCAAGAGATCGCCCACCGGTTTATCGAACACCAAAATGGTTTGGCGGATGAAGGGATGGGGAGTGGCGGTCAACACGGGATGGAGCGCCACGTCGGAAAAGGGCCCGGGGTTCGGCGGCCAACTCCCCCACTTAAGCGCGAGTTCGCCCGGTACACGGGGCAAAAAAAGCACCGGCTGGCCCATGCTATCGCCCAGTAACTCGACGAGTTTGGCGGGCCCGTCGGTGTTGAGTAACGCCTGGCGAATTTTCAGTGATAGGGTTTCTAAATCATCCATGATGCGATGATGTTGGCTAATCACGAGGCTATTAATGTCTTGAGATAAATCTAAGAAACGCACCGGATACGGGAACGCAATAATGGGGAACTGATGACGGTTGGCCAGCGCTATAAGATCCGCGGGAACCTCGGGAAGATATTGTCCGAGCTCCAAGACCAACCCGGCGGCGTTAGCGTGAATGAGACCCTCTAAAAATCGTATCCGAGAAACCGATTCCCTGAGGCCCATTCCGGTGGCTAGAACCAGTTCGTGGCCCTGAAGAAATTGGCCTAAATTGGGGATTTCTCCTACGTGAACCCAATGAATGGGGCGGTCGGTATACTCCGCCCCGGCAGCGATAAATGCGGTGTGAAACAGCGGTCGGTTGAGGACGGTCTCTATAGTAACCATGGGCGCCTCCAGGATCCAATGCCAATACGATAATCGAAATTGTACAAAATGATGGATAAAATGAGAAGTGCAACAAAATGGTGACGGATTAAGATCTGTCATGAATTCAAGAGACTCTCGATGGGGAACATACTATTGCAATGAAAGAGGGCATCGTAATGATTAGGGCATGGTGGATTCGATTCGGGTTGTACCTCATTGGTACTGGATTATGGATCGGTGCGCTATTTGAGGGGCTACTCAATACGCCGCAATGGACGCCCTATCTTCTTCTTCATCCAGCCGTGTTAGTCCTATATAATGTGGGTTGGCAAACTGTGGTGGAGGCAGTACCCGTCTTGCTGGCGTGGTGGTTGCTTGTCCGCCCCGACCGCTTATCGATCATAAACGCTGGACGCTCGCTACCGAGCGTTGCACTCGAGGTAGCCCTCGCCTTTGTAATCGGTGCGCCTGTGGTGGGGTGGATCGCAGGCGCTCCCCAAACCGGGGGGTGGACCGCGTGGCTAAATCCAGCACTGGCCTCGCTTGCGGTCGCCATGGGCGCCACCCTGTATTTTATTTTAGGCCATGTCTTTGAACTTTGGCGCGACTATCT
>JAKADW010000292.1 GCA_021820165.1 Bacillota bacterium | reverse complement strand
TCTGCGAGGGCGAAATTTTCGCCGCCGATGCCGCCCAAAAGTCCCTCGGCCCAGGTTTCTTGGTACGACACGGGGACCACTTGGCCCGCCTCGAAAGCCGCACGCCAAGCTGGCGAGGCGTGGCTTTGGACGCCGATAATTTTAGTGGTAGGGGAGAGGTCTCGGGCTGCAATCGCAATCCCGGAGAGAAGCCCGCCACCACCGGCCGGCGTCAGAATCGCGTCCACATTACGTAAATCCTCGAAGATCTCGAGCCCGACCGTGCCTTGCCCGGCTACTACCGCGGCGTCTTCAAAGGCGTGGATAAAAACCCGTCCAGTTGTTCTGGCCAGTTCCCATGCATAGATTTCTGACTCATCGTAGTGAGTTCCGTGAAGAATGACTTCGGCGCCAAATTGCCGAATGCCCTCTAGCTTCGTTTCGGGCGTCGTCTCAGGGGCCACGATGAGCGTAGAAATGTCTAAGAGTTGCCCGGCTAAGGCGACGCCTTGGGCGTGGTTGCCCGCCGACGCGGTGATAACCCCCCGCCGCCGGTCAGCCTCACTGAGTGGCGCCATCTTGGTGTAGGCTCCACGGATCTTAAAGGACCCGGTGATCTGCCAGTTCTCAGGCTTGAACCAGACATCGGCGCCAAGCTCTTTCGATAAGCGTGGCGACGGAATCAAGGGGGTTCTGATAATCTTTCCCCGGAGCAACGTCTGAGCGTCTCTAATATCCTCAATCGACACATGCATAAACAGGAATCCTCCTTGGTAATAGTGTGATCTTAGACATTCCTCCCCCTGGAGTCTAGGTCAGGATTCCACAGGCTGGCGAAAATCAGGTATCATAGACGCTAATGAAGAGCATGCGATTTCTGTTCTTGACCCAATATTATCCCCCTGAACCGGGCGCGGCTTCCCTCCGTTTACAGGCCATGGCTCATCAGCTACAGCGCCATGGCCACGAAGTTGAAGTGGTGACGGCTTTTCCGCATCATTTAGGCGCCAAACGTCGAGGAGGGCGGCGGTGGCAGTGGCTGTTGACCGAAGAGGTAAGCGGAATCCCGGTCGTTCGCACCTGGATTTGGGCGGTGTCACCCGGTCGTTTTTGGTTTCGGCTGTTGAACTACTTCTCGTTCGTGTTTACGAGCTTTTTCGGCCTGCTGAAAAGCCGACGACCTGACTACGTGATTATCGAATCGCCCCCCTTGTTTTTGGGCATCACGGCATACGTTTACGGCTGGTTAAAGCGGGTGCCCTATATTTTGTCGGTGTCTGACCTCTGGCCGGAATCAGCCATTGCATTAGGCCTGGTGAAAAATCGTTCCCTGATTCGTATCACCCGGCGATTAGAACATTTTTTGTATCGACACGCGGCGTATGTGTCTGGGGTGACCGAAGGGATCTGTCGGACGATCCAAGACACCGGGACGATTAAACCGGAGCGCGTGTTGTTTTTCCCCAATGGTGTGGACGTCGATCTGTTTCGACCCCAGGATGCCTCTAAAGATTTAATCCAGAGACTCGGTGTTGAGAATAAAAGCGTGTTTCTTTATCCTGGCACCATGGGATATGCGCAGGGGTTAGAAATTATTCTGGATGCTGCCGAGATTTTGGCCGACTCTCCCGATATTGTTTTCCTCTTGGTTGGAGAAGGACCCGTCAAAGCGGGTTTGCAATTAGAAGCCCAAGCCCGGGGCTTGACGAATCTTTTGTTCGAACCGCTTCAACCGGTCGAGCGCATGTCCGACTACTTTGCGATGGCTCGCGGCGTGGTGGTTCCCTTGCGTCGGCATAAGCTTTTTACTGGAGCGCGACCGAGTAAGGTGTTCCCTGCGTGGGCGGCCGGAGTTCCGGTAATTTTTGCGGGCGAGGGCGAGATGGCCAACCTGATTGAAGAGGCCGGGGGTGGCCTAGTGGTGCCGCCTGAAGAAGGCGCCGGACTTGCCATGGCGGTCGAATTTTTATCACGGATTAAGGAGTTCGAGTGGCAGGCGATGGGTCAGGCCGGGCGCAATTATGTCCTCGATCACTATACCTGGGATCGCATTGCGGACCAGTGGCTTGGTGGCCTCCACAGAAATGGTTAGGTCGATGTTGTGGCTTTTGGCGACGCAGTTGTCGGGCGTCATCGTGGCATTGGCGGTTGGCATTCTACTCGGTCGCACGTTGGGAGCCCACGGTCAAGGGCTCTACCAATTGGCCATTTTGGTTCCGGTAGCACTGACGTTAATCTTTGCTGTGGGCGCCGGGGCTACCCCGAGCTATTTGATAGGACGCGGAGCGCTACCCGCTTCCGTGATGGGCTGGGTCATGGTGGTGGCCGCTGCGGCCGTGACGGCTACGGGGGTACTACTCTGGCTCGTGCCAGAAGTTTGGCCCGAAGTGGTGCGCCAGGCACTACCGGGCGCGGTACGCCTGATGTTATTGGTCTATGTACCGCTTCAAACCATTGCAAGCGGCGGTACTCAGATTCTCCTTGCGCAGGACCGCATGCGTGGGGTGCTCGGCGCGGGGTTGGCCCCGCGTCTCTTACAAATTTTGTGCCTTTTAGGACTACTTGTGACCCATCGATTGACGGTATGGTCAGCGTCGCTGGTCTACGTGTGGATGCCGCTTTTGGGGGTCGTTATCGTCGGGTGGGCCTTACGGAGTGCCCTCATCCCACGGTGGCAGCCCGGTGTGTTTCGTACCGCTTGGCGTTATGCCGTACGGGGACATTGGGGCAATGTGGCTCAATTCTTAAATTACCGAGTCGGTCTATATTTTGTCGGGTTGATGTTAGTGGCCAAGGCTGCTGGCCTATACTGGCTCGGGGTGACCGTGAGTGAACTACTCTGGTACGCTCCGGCTGCCTTGGCGGGAGTGCTGTTGCCACGCGTGGCCCGTGGAGAAAAGGGCGGGTCAGAGTCGGCGGACTTGGCGAACATCCTGGGGTGGGGAATGGTGGCGCTCGGACTTTTAATGGCCATGTTGAGTCCATGGGTGCTGCCCGCACTGTGGGGGCCAAGTTTTCGGGGAGCCGTGCCGGTTTTGTGGATACTCTTACCC
>JAKADW010000005.1 GCA_021820165.1 Bacillota bacterium | reverse complement strand
GATCGCAATACTGTAAATCGTACGCCATCGTCTCCCCGGTAGTCAGCATCCCCCGACCAGACACTTGCGCTAGCCCGGTCAACCCAGGTCGCATGCGGTGGCGCCGATGCATTTCTGGACGATACAGCTGGACCATTTCAGGAATCTCAGGCCGCGGTCCCACCAAAGACATATCGCCCCGAATGATGTTCAGAATCTGGGGCAATTCGTCCAGCGAGGTCCGGCGGAGCCACCGCCCAATACGGGTCACCCGCCTATCATCGGCCTCCTGAAAGCGATAATCGAGGAATTCGTCTGCCCCAGGCGGATGCCATTCCCGTTCCGCCCCCACATACATCGTGCGAAATTTCACCAACAAAAACGGTCGTCCATTGAGGCCGATGCGGACCTGACGGAAGAAAACCGGTCCCGGCGAGTCGCGCAAGACCAACACGGCCACAATGACCCAAAGGGGTGATGTCACAAGCAAAAGCACCGATGCTCCAAGCACATCGATGACCCGCTTCATGGCCAATGCCCCAGTCATGAGATGCCTAAACTCTCCCCTAGAGCCTGAACCACATCGTCGACATCCAGAGAGCTCATGCTGGGATAAAGGGGAAGCGAAATCTGATGGGCGAAAAATGCTTCCGCATGAGGAAAGTCCCCGGCCTTCCACCCATAGCGCCGCTGATAATACGTAAAGTAATGAATGGGAATGAAGTGCACCGAGGTGCCAATGTTTCGCTCGGTAAGGGCTTGAATGACCTCATCCCGGGTGCGGGACACCCGGTCGGGGTGAAGATGGATGGAGAAGAGGTGCCATGCGTGCTCGAATCCCGGTCGCACGACCGGCAGGGTGACCGGGTAGGTAGCTAACTGAGAAAGGTAGGACTCGGCCAGACGGGTACGCTGTTCTTGCATAGCTTGGAGCTTGTCCAATTGCACCAGTCCCATAACGGCCTCAATATCGGTCATGTTGTACTTGTATCCAGGCTGCTCGAGGTCATAAGCCCAATGTCCCCCCGCCTGATATCGATTCCACGCATTTCGCGACAACCCATGGAGCGAAAGGATCCGCACTCTGTCAGCGGTGGCAACGTCCGGCACCACCAGCGCCCCACCTTCTCCGGTCGTCAAATTCTTGGTGGCATAAAAAGAAAAAGCCGTCAGATTACCGCTTTGGCCAACCCGTTGGCCGTTCTGCCGACTACCGAGCGCATGGGCGGCGTCCTCCACAATAGTGATCCCATAACGATCCTTGATGTGCCGCAAGGCTTTTATGTCGACGCTATGCCCTCCATAATGAACGGCAAGAATTGCGCGAGTTTTCGAGGTAATGGCCGACTCGACCCGATTAAGATCAAGATTTCCGGTATCGGCCTCGATATCGACTAACACCGGGGTAGCCCCCACGTGATCAATCACGTTCACCGAGGCCGCAAACGTCATGGGCGTTGTAATGACCTCATCCCCAGGTCCGATGTCGGAGGCCAGAAGCGCCAAATGGAGTCCCGCCGTACAGGAGGACAAGGCCACCACATGCTCCACGCCGAGATATCGGGCCAATGCGTCCTCAAAATCCTGGGTTTTCGGGCCTCGCGTAATCCAGCGGGAGCTCAGCACGGCGCCGATGGCGCGAGCCTCGTCCTCGCCCACCTCAGGCTGGTTATAGGGAAGAAATGTATCGCGCATACTCCCTCCAATAAAGGGTTGGCGTCCTGACCAGTGGTCCGGCAGCATCGCCGGGTCCGGGGGGTAACACCGGCCGATGCCAATGCCGGATCCAATTTAAACGTATCCACTTTCGGGCCAGTAAAGACCGCCTCAAGGACATCCAAATAAAGTCAGGACGACGGTGGATTGATGACTACTGGGCGTCCGGTTTGACTGGCGGTCAACAAGGCTTCGATTACCTCAATGGTGTGCAGAGCGCTCCCGGCCGACAAGCGGGGCACATGGTGATGCTGCACCGCCTCTAAAAAGTCGGCCAGTGCCTCGGCGTGGCTCTTCCATCCCGAGCGCAATGGGACCTCCCCCATTTCGGACTTGACAGCCTCTTCGTCATCGCCCATGACGCGCCAGAAGTCCACTTGATGTACCGTGGGCCCTAACACCACACTGCCCTCGGAACCGACAAGCGCCATCCGTTCTTCCAAATTGACCTCGGCCACCGACGTGGTGGCATTCAGTGTGAGAAGGGCCCCCTCACGTGTCCGCAGCACTCCCGCGAAGGTATCCTCAACCTCAATGTCGTGGGTTAAAGCGGCCCCGTAACCAAACACCTCAACAATGGGGCCCGTGAATTGAAGCAACGCATCCAACCCATGGATGGCTTGGTTGAATAGGACCCCGCCGTCCATGGATTGCGTGCCACGCCACGTCTCTGCTTGGTAATAGGCCTCAGGACGGGAATAACGCACGGATAAGCTGCCTTCCACGAGCCGCCCCAATTTTCCTTCGCGAAAGGCGTCCAAGGCCATCATGACCGTTGGCAACAGCCGATAAAAGTGGGTGACCGCTAATACCCGGCCGCGCTGCTCCGCCAAGTCAATCATGTGCCGGGCATCACGGGCCTTAAGAGCCATCGGCTTTTCCAAAAGCACGTGGAGGTTTTGAAACAACGCTTCTTCCACCACCTGGGGATGGCTGCCGGAGGGCGTGGCGATAATCGCCGCTTCAAGGTCTGGGTGCTCATGGCAGAGTTCCTGAATACTGGAATAGGATGCCGCATCAAAAGCCACAGCAGCGGCGGCCGCTTTTTCCGCGTCTTGATCCACGGTGGCCACCAAGTCCATCATTTTGGTGTGCACCAAGGCTTGAAGATGCTTGTGGCCAATCTTTCCGCACCCCACCAATGCCACCTTCAACTTTGCCACCCACGTCAGCCCTTTCCTACAAAAGTCCGTAAAAACCCCGACTTAGACGGATCCCAGTTTACTGCGCCATGCGGTTTCCGTCATCTCCAGACCCACTGTCTGATAGTCCGGCACCACTTGCAATAACAATGTCTTCAATCCGGCGGGGGTTTCGTGCGGAGCCCGGCGAACCAGTTCTTCAATGAGCCGAAGGGTCTCTCGGCGGTCGCCGATCGGCTCATTCAGAACGAAAATGCGTTCGTGATGCGTTTGCTGGACTCCCTTGGTCAAAAGTTCTTCGTAAAGTTTCTCACCCGGTCGAATGCCCGTAAATACAATATCGATGTCGATGCCAGGCTTCAATCCCGACAAACGAATCAGATTATTGGCCAAGTCCAATATTCGAATGGGGTCCCCCATATCCAGGGCAAATATCTCGCCGCCATGTCCCATCGCACCGGCTTGGATGACCAATTGGCAGGCCTCATTGACGGTCATAAAATATCGTACCATGTCGGGGTGCGTGACCGTGACCGGTCCGCCTTGGGCAATTTGCTGTTGGAAAATGGGCACCACACTGCCACGGCTTCCCAGCACGTTGCCAAACCGGACGGTCACAAACCGTGTTTTGGATTGGCTGGCATAAATGCCCACCAACAGTTCTCCCACCCGTTTAGATACCCCGTAAACGCTGGTCGGGTTGACTGCCTTGTCGCTGGATATAAAGACGAAGGTCTCTACCTGCATGCGATGGCACAAATCCACCAGCTTCCAGGTGGCCGCCACGTTGTTGTCAACCACCTCCTCGGGCTGGAGTTCCATCATTGGCACATGCTTGTGGGCTGCCGCATGAAAGACCACCTGCGGGCGGTATTGCTCAAAAATCCTCTCTATACGCTCACCGTCGCGTAAATCCGCGACGATAGAAACGGTGGGCACACCGGAGAATCGCTGGCGCATCTCCAACGAGATCTCGAAGACCGAGGTCTCATCGAATCCGAGCAATAATAGGGCTTGCGGCGCGAAGGGAGCTACCTGCCGCGCCAACTCGGCCCCGATGGTTCCCCCCGCGCCGGTCACTAACACCACACGGCCCGTCAGATATCCAGCAATTTGGCCTAAATCAATGACGGCCGGTTCTCGTTGCAACAAGTCTTCAATTTGCACATCCCGAATTTGATAAACGGACACCTCTCCGCCAATCATCTGGTTAATCGCGGGCACGATGCGCACCTTGATCCCCATGTCCCGGCATTGCTCGACGAGGGGTCGGATGACGCGACCAGAGGCGGAAGGCATGGCCAAGAGAACTTGGTCAACTTGGTGGTCTCGTACAATCGTGCGAATGTCCGGCGTGGTTCCTAGCACTTTTAGGGAGGCAATCCGCATGCCCACTTTTTGCATGTCATCATCTAGAAAACCAATAGCCATGCCAACTTCCGGATGACGCGACAATTCCTGAGCTACGAGTTGTCCGGCCTTCCCGGCGCCCACAATCAAAACCCGGTCATGTACATGAAAAGGATGACTCGTCCAATGGAAGTCATAAAAAGACCGGAGGAGAAAGCGCCAGCCTCCCACCAAAGCCACTGACAAAATGCCATAAAGAAGATACACGGCCCGGGAGTAATACGCCGTATGGGTGACGAACAAAAGACCCCCTAAGACAATCGAAGAGCCCAATAACGAAAAAATCAAGACCTGTGCGTCGCGCGCACCCGCGTAGCGCCACATTCGATGGTAGATACGGGTAATCCATAAAAGGCCGATAGTAATGAGGGTGAACCACCCCGATACGTGCCAATACGAAATGATGAAGCGCGCAGGAATGTGAGGAGTATTGAATCGCAAATATAGCGCCAAATATACAGAAATGTTTATGAGGGCAGCGTCGGCGAGCATGGATAGACCCATCTTGAGATAGACAAGGAGCCTTTTGGCCATATTCTCCCTCATTTCGCATGCTCTCGCCGGTCCATTATATCATGGGCTGGACCGGCCCCGTGGGACAACCCGTTCGCAACATTTCAGGATCCCCCCATTGTCAGCCAGGGAGAAAGCGCATAGTCTATTAACGGAGTTCCAAGATCTTCTCCAGTGAGGGATGCCCGTGGCGATTAAAGTGGAACCGTCGTCATCTGACGCCGAGTGGGTTACTGTCGAGGTCAACCGAGAGGACTGCCAGAACGCCATGGTGGCGATTAATCGTGAAGCGTTAAAGTCGATTGTTGAATCGGATCCGAGGCCGCCGGAAGTGATTCTAGACCTGTTGTGCGAGCGGGCGGTGAAACGCATGCCGGTACCCAATAGCGCGGACGGAGTGCGCCTCATCACCACCTACAACTTAGGCCTGGTGTGGCCAAAATAACCAGAGCGGACTGACGGTCCTCGCCATCCAGGTGTGGGCCGTTTTTCATTTCCAGCAAAAAGGGCCCGGCGGATAGCCCCCATTTCGCGACTGATGTAAGAAACAACGCCCGTTGCCCTTTTCCTC
This sequence comes from Bacillota bacterium, assembly GCA_021820165.1. Next base: position 10,816 of record JAKADW010000005.1, on the reverse strand, counting down.
AATAGCGGTACATGTGACGACAAAGCGAGCCTGCAGCCGATTCCGGTATCCAGTCCTCGAGACGGTCAGTGCGGAATCAACCCAAAAGGGCGCCCCCTTTCATGTGGGGCGCCCACGGTAAAGAGTTTATGTGGTGGCTTGTAAAATACGGCGCAGTTCGTCCGACTCTAGGGTTTCCTTTTCCATCAAGGCTAATGCCAAGCGGTTGAGGGTATAGCGGTGTTGCATCAACAACTGCTTGGCCCGCTCATACTGCTCCAAAACAATGTGCCGAATGGCTCGGTCGATTTTTGAGGCCACCTCATCGCTATAGTCGCGGGAGCGCATCAAATCTCGGCCCAAAAAGACCGCACCTTGGCTGCGCCCGTAGGTGAGAGGCCCCAATTCCTCGCTCATGCCGTACTCCATGATCATCTGTCGCACCAATTTAGTCGACTTCTCCAGGTCATCACTCGCCCCGGTGGAGATTTCTCCGAAGACAATTTGTTCGGCCGCACGACCGCCTAAGGACATCGCGACCTTATCCAGGAACTGTTCTCGGGTAATCCGATAGCGGTCTTCGTCGGGCACCGGCATGGTGTAACCCATGGCCATTCCCCGGGGAATAATAGTCACCTTATGAATCGGATCCCCATGCGGCACCAGCATACCGACCAACGTATGGCCGGATTCATGAAACGCGACCACACGCTTTTCGAAAGCGGAAATCACCCGAGTCTTTTTCTGGGGCCCGGCCATGACACGTTCTGCCGCCTCGATAAAATTCTCCATCATAATCCGGCGCTGACGATTCCGGGCCGCCAACAGAGCAGCCTCGTTCGCCAAGTTTGCCAGATCCGCCCCGGTAAACCCTGGCGTCCGCTTCGCGATCACGCCAAAATCTACATCCGGGGCCAGAGGCTTATTAGTAGTATGCACACGCAGAATCTGTTCGCGTCCCGCGAGGTCCGGGGGATGCACCACGATTTGGCGATCGAATCGACCCGGGCGAAGCAGCGCAGGGTCCAAAACATCGGGCCGGTTAGTGGCAGCCATGAGGATAATACCTTCATTGACCCCAAACCCGTCCATCTCCACGAGCAGCTGGTTCAACGTTTGCTCGCGTTCGTCATTGCCCCCGCCGTAACCGGCACCTCGCATACGACCCACAGCATCCAACTCGTCAATGAAGACGATACAGGGCGCATTTTTTTTCGCCTGCTCGAACAGGTCGCGGACTCGCGACGCACCAACGCCCACAAACATCTCCACAAAGCCCGAGCCGCTTTCCGAAAAGAACGGCACCCCGGCTTCACCCGCCACAGCTCGAGCCAAAAGCGTCTTGCCGGTACCGGGAGGCCCAAATAGCAATATCCCCTTGGGTATGCGCGCCCCCATCTCTAAATAGCGTTTGGGGTTGCGAAGGAAGTCGACAACCTCCTCTAATTCCTGTTTTTCTTCTTCCACCCCGGCCACATCTTTGAAGGTTACGCGCGGCTGGTTATCCGCAATCATACGCGCTTGCGAGCGTCCAAAGGACATCATGCGATTTCCGCCTTGCGTTTGCCGCATCAGGAAGAATACCATGGCCACGACCACAATGAGTGGGAGCACATCGCCCAAAATGGTCATCCATACTCCGGTACCCGCAGGCTTGCTTACGGTCACGTCGGCCCCGTCGGCGTTAAGCTGGGTGCTCAGCGTATTGGTCGACCCCGGAGCGTAAACGGTCACGTAGTGTTTGCCCGATGTCGTCACCCATTGGACGTTATATGATGAAGGCTCCACCGTAGCTCGCGCTACCTGATGCTTGGCCATCGTCTGGACAAGCGCGCTATAGGGGGCCTGGCTCACCTGTTGGCCCGGTGCATTGAAAAATTCCATCAGCACCGAAACTACCAAGACGACGAACACAATCGTCATAAGCCCTCTAAGCCACCGATTCTGCATGAAGACCGTCCTCTCTCATTCCTCTCCCTATAGTTTAACGTAAAATGCCGGAAAAGAACCAGTCTGGCGCCCAGTGTGAAGCGAATCCCTCTCGGGAACACTATTACCGTGACAAGAACAATAGACGTCAACGGGGAGGATAAGGATGACGTATTGGCGCTGGGGATACGCTGGCTGGATTTGGGTCCAAGCGTGGCTGGCGGTGCCGTTGTTAGCCGATTACCTGCCCTTGCCGGCTCCGTTGGGCCACGTCTGGGTGTGGAGCAAAGTCGGGGGCATGCTGGTAATACCCGCGTTTGTAACACTTATTGGCTTGGTTCCTGATTGGGTTCCCCTAGGACGTCGAGAACAATTCCCTTGGACCAGCCTTATGCTGTTAACGTTGGGCATGGTCTGGCAAACCCAATATCTCCTTCACCATGCACCTCCTCATTTGTGGACCGCACTCATTGAACGGTGGATAGCCGCCGCCTTTTGTGTGAGTTCACTGACCCTGAGCCTCGCCTCGCCACGCGAAAACGCGCCGCCTGCATTGGAAATCTGTGCAAGCGCCGCGCTGGTTCTCACGTTTGTAGCTCGTCCCGTTTGGACTGTCGGCATTAGTCTCACGGTTCTAGGCGCTACCTATGCCATCTTACGCCGGCAGCCGTCTCGGCATTAATAGCTGGAGTAGAGGGCGTAAAGCGTCATCACATCGCGGACATATTGCTCTGTCTGAGCATAGGGCGGAATCCCCCCGTACTGCTCGACAGCACCTGGGCCCGCGTTGTATGCCGCCACGGCCAAGGTGGTATTCCCATTAAAGGTCCCCAGAAGGTAATGCAAGTAGTAACTCCCCAACTCTACGTTGTCTTCTGGGTTGTACAGCTCTTGGTCGACCGTAGCGGTGGAGAGACCGACCGCAGTAGCAATATCTTGGGCCGTACCGGGCTCTATCTGCATGAGGCCGACCGCCCCGGCGCTACTAACAACGCGCGAATTCCCCCCCGACTCTTGGGTGATGACCGCGATAATGAGCGCGGGAGGAAGACCCCATTGGTTGGCGATGGGGCGCACCAAGGGCAACATGGCCTGATACAGGGCCCGGCGGGACAACCCCCCAGCATTAAACTGCCCCATTAAACTTTGAATCGCTTGAACGAGGCCAGCAATCTGCGATCGAAGACTATTCATGCCGACCGCCAATTGATTGCGTTGCGACTGCAACTGATTATAGAGTTGCTGGCGCTGCGAAAGTCCTGAGGACACCTGATTAGCCTGTTGCTCCGCTTCCGCCTTCAGTGCCACCGCATGTTGCCGCTCGCGCGTCAAAAGATTCTCTTCATCGACAAGCAAGGTCTTATGCTGCGCGATTGACGCCGAGGCTTGGGTGAGAAATATTTTCTCTCGTTTGAGATTGGCTTGGGCGATGGTATAGGCCGCCTTTTCCTGCTTGATGACCTGAACTTCATGGGCAGCCTGTCCCGCGATTTGACCTAATAACTGTGCGCGGCTAATGAAATCCGAAAATGAACGAGCCCCCAAAATAACATCCAGGTACCCAACCGATCCCCGCTCCTCGATAAGCTGCAACTGCCCCGAGAGCATCTGGGTCTCATGAATCAGCGACCGCTTTGTTTTTGCCAAGAGCTCGGTCGTATGATTATAGTCGGCGGTTGTCGTTGCCAATTGGTGTTCAGTGCGCGTCAATTGCGCTTGGGTGGCATTTAAAAGGCTCTGTGTTTTGGCGATGTTTCGGTTCGTCAGGCTAATTTGCGCCGAGGTGGTGCCGATGCGGGCGCGGTCCGCGGATAGGGCCTGATTCAGCTGATTCATTTCCGATTCCGTGGTGCCGATCGCCTTTTGAGTTTGGTTATACTGCTGCTCTTCTTGCGCCAGCCGCTGCTGCGCCTGGGCCTCCTCTTGTTGCAATTGCGAGAGTGATGTGGCATACGTCGCAGCCGTAGGACCCACGACCGCTACCAGCATTCCCGTAGCCAAGGCAAACAGTGCCCTGCGTTTCAACCTCGCGACTCCTCCTTCGTACCCGGATAAAAATGATCGGTAAATTTGCCCATTCGACATTCATCGCGATAATTCCTGCACAATATTCGACCTTTTTATCGCCCACACTTCACCTTGGGAAGGATTTGGCAAATAGGGACAGACATGGGGTGATGTCCGCCAACGTAGGTTGTCTCGAACAAGGAAGGAGGTGGAACGTATGCGGGCACAACGACACATCTGGATTGCCGGCATCATTGGAACAGCGTTATTTGCCCTCATTCTGGACCTGATTCCCAGCATGCATGGCCCACGATTGAACGTGGCCCTCTGGGACGGAAGCTTCGTGACGCTGAACCTCAGCGTGGCCATTATTGTGGGCTATGTGCTGGAGTTTCTCATTGGGGTGGGCTTGGCCGCACTATATCTCAAATATTGGAGGGTCGGACCTGCCAACCCCGTTATGCGAGGTGCGTTGTTCGGGCTGGCCTTGTGGTTGGTTTCCATGGCGATTGGTATGCCCATCTTTGATCGGCTAAGCCCCTTGGTGCAAAACGGCCTTCTCTTAGGGCCGGGGGCGTTCCTTTGGCGTTTAGGCATCGTGGCCCCATTGATTTGGCTTCTAGCCTCTTTGGTATACGGGTCCAGCATCGGCTATGTCACCGAGCGGACCTGGTCCTGGTCTCACAACTAATGGACGTTGCGGCTGGACCATTGGCTCGGCGGCCGCGACCCGATTACGATTCGATAAACGGGTCCCAAGTTGAGGCCCCACATTCGCTGCTCCAGCCGGCGCACCAGATAACTGGGCTCCGACTGGGGCACCATGACCCCGCGCACCGTCCCACTGTGCGCGATGATAACCCCGCCCGATACCCCATCGGCCAGATCCAAGAAGCGCGCGAGATCGTCTTCTGGTTGCCGTTCCAGCTCAATTTCGGCCGAAATCCGGCCCGCTTGACCCAAAAGCTCCAAACGCCGCGCCTCGACCCCGCAACGAACCAATTGCAATGCTTCGTTTAACCGTTTCTGGTGCCGATCCTCATAAGGCTCACTTAACCGGTGATGATCTTCGGTATTCACGCGACCGTGCCCGAGTGCACCCACAATGACGGCAGGCGGCACGGGGCCCAGCCGTTCTAGCAAGTCCCCCGTCAAAGGGTTAAAAGCCACGACGTTCGGATACATAATTCCGTCCGTGGGATCCACGCGGGCCGCACGGCGGGCAATTTCGGCCGCCGTAATTCGTACGCCATAATAAGCGGCCGCCGCCCGCAAGGCGGCAACGATGTCGGCGGAACTTGACGCCATCCCCTTGCCGACCGGAAGCGCTGAGCGAATCACCAGCGCCCCACCCGGAGGCTTCCCCCAGTCCTCCAGCGCCGTCTCCACCGCTACACGCGCCTTTCGCCTCGAGGAAGGCCACACGTCAATCCCATTGGCCTCACGGCCAACAAATGTCGCGCTTGTCCCCCAAGGAATGGGCAACGTGATCAGAAAATGGGTGTCCGCTATCTGACCCTGCACCAGTTCCCCAAACGTGCCCGGCGCGAATCCCCGGCCTGGCTTCTGCACGTCCATGCTATTCCTCCTGGGTGTCAGGGTCTCCTCTCCCTCTTAGGGGGAGGAGGGAGTCGACGTACTCCCCCACGCATTCACCAACGAATCCACGACGCTCGTGGGACCTTCAACCACAACCAGTGTCTTGTCCAACGTCAACACGGCCATTTCTCCTCCGTTAGGCATCGTCCCCACTTTGGCACTAACCAGTCCCACCGTTTGGCTGACCATGGTCATACCCGACGGCGGTCGAAAGTGACGGCCCTTCGATTCCGTAATCAGCACCGGCTGCCCTCCTGGCGTTTGATAACTGAGCAAGACGACCTGGGATGATTGATCATGGACCACATTGACATTGTTCAACACCAGCGCTACGGACGCTGGTGGCAGCACAATCGGGAACGACACTTGCGATCGAGCGAGGTCCAACTCCGTTCCTTGGGCCGTCAAAGCTACCTCCGGCTTCACCCCAGACGGCGGCTGGAACGTAAAGGTTGACGAGGAAATCGATTGGTTAATGGCGATGTCCGACGGCGTTTCGTCCAGACTACCGCCCTTCCATTGCGCTTGCCAACGTACCGGCGTATTGGTGCTCAAGTTAAACCACAACGTGGTCTTGGCCGTAATCTTGCTGGTTACCGGGGAGAGCATGTGCAGAATGACCTCGCGAGATTTAACGGTCACCCGCGTGGCCCGACTCTTCTGAATAAGGTTGGGCAGTTCCGTACTCAAAACACGAAACTCTGTCCACGAAGCGGGCTCCGCCGTTAGGACAGAGTAATGCTTGGCTCCACTTTGATAGACCACGGTATTGAAACCATTGTCTACCACGAGGTAGGGTTTCCCCGTGGCAGGGGTGACCTCCAACCGAAAACTCGCCGGTTTCGCTTGGCTGGATAATTTCAGATGGAAAATCTCACGCGGCTTATGCAGGCGATGTGCCACCTCGGTGACGTTTTCGCTCACGGTATTCCAGTTGGCAATGCGCGCCAACACTTCTTTCTTGACCTGATTGGGCGACATACCGTGGGAAATAGGTCCGGGACCATGTTTGACCCCGCAACCGCTCAAGACGATCGCCAGCGCCAACGTCCCCCATACCGCTCTCATTTTCATAGGAAGATAGTAGCGCTCTAGAGGGGGTTAGACAAGCGCCCCGGAGTTGAGAAAATGCGGCATTTGACATATCATGCAGGTGCGCAGGGGAGGCGAATGACACGGTGCCGACAGCAGGCGAAAAAGAATTTATCCAGTTGTTGCGCGAACATCGCATGCGAGTCACGCCTAATCGTCTGACCGTATTTCGCGCAATGCAGACGAGCCAGGAACCCCTCACGGTGTCCGACCTAGCGCTCCGGGTCGAGCATTCTGGGCTTAACACCGCCACGCTCTATCGCATCATGGAGACCTTCACGGACCTTAAGGTGGTTCACCCCGTGCTGCAGGCCCACCAAAACGTAGCCTACGAATTGGTGGAACCCTTTGCCCGCCACCATGACCATTTAATCTGCCGCCGTTGCCGGCGAACTATCGATATTTATGATTGCCGCCTTGAGGAGGCATTAAAGTCCATCAGCGAAGACCGCGGCTTCTCCATCGACTTCCATCAAATGGAACTCCATGGACTATGCCCCGAATGCCAAACAGCTATTCCACGCCGGTAAGTCGGGCATCCTGACGCAGTCGGTCCCGCATTGCTGCAGAATCCTGTCCTCCGTTCCTAGAAGCCGCGATCACCGCACCGACCACCGGTTTGAATTCCGTGACCTTGGCCTCCGCGAGAGGCAAGGCCTCGCGAAGATGAGACAAAAATGCATCCTGTAAATGGGGGGCTTGGCCAAGCCAGAGACTCCCGGCCATGACTACCCTGGTCGGCATGGCGTGCATCCGCAGGAGCCGAGCGCACCCCACCACGCTTTCAGCCAACGCCCGACCATTCTTGGCTAAAATTCTCTGCGCTACCCGATCACCGGCATTCGCGGCTTGAAAACAAAAGGGGACAACAACAAAGAAGTGGGTCTCGGGAATCTCCTTAAAATACAACGCCCGGCTCAGGCTGGCGTAATCCGGAAGACCCAAGAGCTGTAAGACCAAATCTTCAAGAACCGTCTTCTCTCCCCGGAGTTCAGCGCTTCGAAAGGCTTGGTGCAACACTTCGCGGGCAATATCGATACCGCCCCCATAATCGCCCCACTCATACCCAAGGCCTCCCACCTGGCGCTTTTCGCCGTCAGGGCTTAGGCCGAACACATTGGTATAGGTCCCCGCGATGACAGCAATTCCCGAATCCGCATCGGTTCCCGCGGGAAGGGCAATTTCCGCATCGTTGACCACCGTAAGGGAGGACAACGGCAATCGTTCTTTAAGCCCCTCGGTCAATCGGCTGACATCCTCAGGGAAGTCCGCCCCGGCCAGACCAAACACGGCTCCTTCTACATCACCCCAGTTGAGTCCATGGTCGCGAAGAGCCGCCTCACTGACAGAGGACGCGGCGTCCAAGGCCGACTCCATCCCCACAATCTGGTGATTGGAGGGCTCTCCCCGGGCAAATCCCCACCCACGGTCGCAAACCACCAAGGCTTCCGTTTTGGTCCCGCCCCCATCCACTCCTAACCATGCCATTTGTGACGCCTCCTTTTGCATCGCGCAGGGATATTTGGGAAAACTGTGTCCGGGCCCCCACTTGTCCCTTCCGGTGGACGCGAAAATACGTCATAATGATACCAAATCCTGCGATCTCCCTAAAATTGGGCGGTCGGGACCATGAAGGAATTAAAATCCGTGCGATAGGTGGGAGAACGTGGATTACCACAATGAACGGGTGGCCATTTTTGTCGACGGCGCCAACATGTTTTACGCGCAACGCGTCCTCGGATGGCATCTCGATTTTGCCCGTGTGATTGAATACTTTACGCGGGGCAGACAACTATATAACGCCTTTTACTATACCGGAGTACAAGTGCCCCCGGACAATAGCCAGCGAGACTTCCTGACCGCTCTGAGACATCTGGGTTTTACCATTCGGGAAAAGTCCATTAAGGAAACCCTGGACCAGAGCTCGAATGCGGTGATCCGCCGGGCCAATCTCGACATTGAAATTGTGGTAGACATGTTCAATACCGCCACCCGTTACGATCTCGCCATCTTGATGAGTGGTGATGGCGATTTTGAGCGCGCGGTAGAACTGCTCCGCTCCAAGGGTAAAGAAATCGTTGGGGTAGGTACCCGCGGCATGATTTCCTCCGAGTTGGAAAATGCCTGTGACCGCTACGTTAAACTCGAAGACATCCGTTCTGAGGTCGAAAAAATCCGATAACCTGTTCCATAGAAACCGTCATATGGGTGGTGTCGACCTCGACTCCTGTCCGTATGATGGTTTCCTAGTAACGTCGTGGCGGTTATACTTTAGGGAACGACTGGGGAGGTGACCGCTTTCCATGATGAATCGCCGGACCACAGTGGTCGCGGGGATCACACTTCTGTCTTTGGCTCTGTGGCCTGGTTCCACCTGGGCGGCATCGCGCCCTTTAGCCCAGACATCGCTTCCGGCATACTACGGCTTCACGAAAACGGTGACCATCACCAATACAGGAAACGCCCCCGCATTAGACGTCACTGCGCGGGTGGTTCTTTTGGCTCCTAAAACATCGTACGCGCACGTCACCTTGTCAGGGTACTCAAAAGAGCCGGCCTCCACGCATCTGGACAAATATGGCAACCTCATTGGTGATTATCGTTGGAGCACGATCCAACCCCATCAATCGATTACTCTAACCTTGCATTACCAGGCGACGTCCTCCGATGTGTCCTATCACTTGCCAACCACCTACGGGGCTTACAACACCTCGTCGCCTGTCTATACCGAGTATACGAATCCCCGTCTTGAGGCCAGTACCGTGGATACGGGTGCGGCACCCATTAAAGCGGAAGTCCAAAGCCTTGTGGGCAACATGACCAACCCGTATCAGCGGGCACAAACTTTGTTCAATTGGGTCGCAGAGAACATTCGCTACAACTACTCTTTGAAGGCCTCCGGTTCGGCACTGAAAACGTTTGACACCCGGCTCGGCATTTGTAGTGACATCGCCGACCTCTATGTGTCCATGTTGCGCACCGACAAGATCCCCGCGCGGCTCATTGGCGGCTATGTTACCAACAACGGAGACGGTCAAGGCGGATTCCATCAGTGGGTCGAGTTTTATTTACCGCATACGGGCTGGGTTGTGGCCGATCCGACCTGGGGGAAATATGGCTACTTTGCCTCGCTGCAAGACGACTGGCATATTCCGCTCTATGACGGTATCCGGCCGGATATTTCTGTGCATTGGAAGTATGCCCAGAGCCAATCAGCCAGTCCCTATCTCGCCATTCACTATCACTACAGCTTTACTACCGAGCAGAGCCCGCCGGCCGTTCGGAACATCAAGTTGCCGCTAGTGTCGGTGACCCCCCCGGTGGCCAAGCATCGGGTGCTGTCACGCCCTGTGCGAACGGAATGGCAACGCATCCTCGCCCTCCTGCGTCACTATTTCGATCGACTCAAGTTGGCGCTTGAGTCGCTTTAGAGTACGGTTTCGGCCTCCCGGAGATGCTAGTGCTGGAGGTGGTCCGATGTCCCATGAGGATATGACGCCCCAATCCCTTCAGGATGTCTGGGATTGGGCCACGGAACGGTTTAAAGCCCACGATGCGGCTCACATGGACGCCGTTTTGATGCAAATGGGCGATCGGGTGGCAAAGAACCCTCCTAAAAATCTCAGTGCCCAAGACCAGATGGTGTTGGGGGCTTGGCAGGCCGCCTCACCTGAAGAACGCCACCACTTGACGCATCTTTTCATGCGAACAGTGGGGCATGAGGAGTTTCATCAAGAATAAGGTAAGGGCGGCCACGCGGGCCGCCCTTGCTATTCATGTGGGTTGTTTAGGTTGGAAATCCATGTCCGATACCCCGAACCATGTTCAGGATTTTCTACGAATGCCACCCGGACTCCATATGCTTCGAGAGGCCGCAAATCTTTGTGTCCACGTTTCCAATCACTGCCGGTTTGGTCAATTCATCCCCGTGGCACACTAGTCCCGGAGGTGAACGGCCGTGTCGCGAACTTGGGCTTGGTTTCATAATCCTCGTACGGTGTTGTCGTTGGTCGATGAATTGGGCGAGGATACCCGCGTGTCATTGTTGATCAAGGACCCTGATGCTCAAGAAAGTGTCATGGTGATGGGACCCCTCAGTCGAGATATGGCTTGTTATCCCTTCCTTGACGTGCGCCACCAAATTCGCCGGTTGGGCGTGAAAAAACCCTTAGCGGAGCACTACACCCAGGTCATCGCCCGCGGAGGAGCC
>JAKADW010000291.1 GCA_021820165.1 Bacillota bacterium | reverse complement strand
TGATAGAAATGGGCGAGGACCAGAGCATACGAAAAGAAAATCGCATTATAGAGGAATGATTGGGTGACCATCATCGAGAATCCGAGAAGCGAGCGCGACGGATAGCGAGAGAGCATCGTGCGAGCCACTTCCCCGTAAGTGACGCTGTTTCGCGGCCTAAGCGTAATCGCTTGGTCCTCCGCTGATCTTTGGGCGCATTACCGACCGATTGGGTCGGCGGCGTCTTCAGCTCTATCAAATCCACACCCGAAGGCAGGTAGGACAAGGCGCTGGCGATGTTTCAGCTTCCCGGGCGACTGCGACCGCAGTAGCGCACCGCGACTGGAGCGAAGCGGCCTAATGCCGAGGTCCATTAGCACCGAGCCCTTGGCTCCTTCGCCCATCAGATAGACCAAGGGGTACTTCATGGTCAGTTTGGATCCGATGTTGCCGTCCACCCACTACATCGTGGCATTCTTCTCGGCAATGGCCCGCTTGGTGACCACAAGTTGTACACGTTCGGGGCCCCGTTCTGTACGGTGGTGTAGCGCATGCGCGCATCCTCTTTGACGATGATTTCCACCACCGCCGAATGCAGCGACTCGCCGGCATAAATCGGGGCGGTACAGCCTTCCACATAGTGGCCAAAGGAGCCTTCATCGGCAATAATCAGGGTGCGCTCAAACTGCCCATGTTCTCCGAGTTAATGCGGAAGTAGGCCTGCAGCGGCATGACACACGACACGCCCTGGGGGCCGTACACAAACGAACCGCCCGATCACACCGCCGTGTTCAGCGCGGCAAATTTATTGTCTTCGGGGGGCATCACCGTGCCAAAATACTCGCTGATGATTTCTGGGTACTCCCTAAGCGCCGAGTCGGTGTCGGTACATATCACGCCTTGTTTGACCAGATCCTCGTGAATGCTGTGATACACCACTTCCGACTCATACTGAGCCGACACCCCCGCCAAGAATTGCCGTTCCGCTTCGGGAATGCCGAGGCGTTCAAAGGTAGCCTTAATGGCCACGGGCACATCGTCCCAGGTTTTTCCTTGCCGCTCCGCGGGTCTCACGTAATAGATAATCTCATCGAAATTCAGCGCCTCGAGATTGCCACCCCATTGGGGAAGGGGCTTTTTGGAAAAGATGTCGAGGGCGCGAAGACGCCTATCCAGCATCCAAGCCGGCTCTTGCTTAATCCGGGAAATATCGATCACCGTCTGCCGCGTCAGTCCCCGGCCAAATTTGAGCACATTTTCGTCGCCGTCATTAAACCCATGCTCGTAGTGTTCGGAAACCAATTGTTTGCTATCGATTATCATCGGACCCTCCTCGGGGTCATGCAACAATGGGATGGCGCGCCGTGAAATCGGGCGGTGCCTAGGCTGGAAAAAAGCTAGGTGAAGCGAGATCTTTACGTGGCGGGGCGGGAACCCCCTGTGCCGGGCTGGGGTTGGGTGGATTCGGCATCGCCCGCCCGCAACATGTCCATGAGTTCGGTAGGCAAGAACAAGAGCGTGTTTTTGTCGGATTTGACCGCCTCGAGCAGCACGTTCAGCCCACGCAGCCGAAACGCGACCGTGGAGGTCTCGTAGATCCGGGCGGCCTTCAAAAACTCCTCCGCTGCGACCACTTCGGCTTCGCCGTAAATACGCCGCGCCGACTTCTCGGCTTGCGCCTGGGCTTTGCGACTTAAAATATCCTGCAACGAGGCGGGAATCTCTAAATCGCGAATCTCGACGTTTTGCACCTCAATGCCCCAGGTGCTGGCGCGCGCCCGCAACTGCTCGGCGATTGCCTCATCGAGGCGGTGCTGGTCCGAGAGCAACTCCTCGAGATCGCTGCGGCTCACGATGTCGCGCAGGGTGGTTTGGGCCGCGAGATCAATGGTTCCCTGATAGTTTTGAACATCCACCACCGCACGCTTGACGTCCACCACCCGCCAGAACAACACCGCCAAAAGCGTGACGGGCACCTTATCTTTAGATAGTGTGCCTTCGGTGCGAAATTCGGTGGTAATGATGCGGCGGTCTACAATCGTAGCCCGCTGGAATCCGGCCCAGACGAGGTGAATCCCCGGCGATGCCGTCCCGGTGTATTTTCCGAGACTGAAGACCAACATTTCATCCCACTGCTTGACAATCTTCAACGACGCTAAGAAATAGATCACGACCACGATCACTGCAACGATAATGCCGATCATCAGGCACCTCCCCCGTTCGACTTCCCGCGCCGACGACCGTCCGGGGGCGCATCTCTGATGCATGACTCGCTAGGCGAGTGCTACGATAAGTATAGCCCTATTGGGCACACCGTGCCGATTATCGCCACAATTATTTGACTTATTTCGCGCCAGTCCGGGAACCCGTGGCAGACCTTATAACTGCAGCGTGCGTTGACCCCGAATTGGCATGAAACTTCAATCTCCAAATGTCATATGTGTCCAATCGAAACCAAAACGGTTAGACGAGTTGTGTTGGTTCAAGTGTCTGTCAAGCGACGCAACATTAGATTGCGAACTCACGTGGACAGCAGGCGACGGCCCGGATGTTTCTCTGGCGCAATATGGGACCTAGAAGTGACTCGAATTGAAATGGAAGAACGCGGTTCTCTCGAAGAGAAGCTCAAAACGTCCGATGCGTGGATGCGGTGGGAGTTAACGATTCTCGGATCACCGAACGATGTCCCCGAGGCCGAACAACTGTCGGTTAATTTTAATAGGTAGGGTTTTTCATAACTGGACAAAGCACGGCTGTGGATAAGTGGCGCCCCTATGATGATGCCCTTCCCAACGTTCTGACCCAGGCTCGGAGAGGATGATCCGATGCGCCATGGCAACACGATGCCCGGCGAACGACCTCGGGTCGCTCTCCGTAAATTCAGCTATTCCTTCAGGTAGCCGAACGCCCGTTCCACACTCGTTCGTAGGTCATAGAGCGCATCCCACGCCCTAGTCCCCGCACGATGCGCCCGACCTCGCGTGGGTTATCGGCAATAGCGATTTTCTGTACATAACCGTAGTTGGAGGACGAACACCAGGCCATGCCCATGGGACAATCGACATGGCCCGTCGCATGGGGACACCGAAACTTTTGGGTCTCCGTGGTCGCATCGTATCCC
>JAKADW010000290.1 GCA_021820165.1 Bacillota bacterium | reverse complement strand
CCGTGCCCATACCAGGGACCCGTATACCACCCAGGTGGCGAGCGACCAGACTTCCGTTGCCGTCCCCGTTAGCACCCATGTGTGGGTCGCGTAAGCCCATAGCGCCCCCGACGCCAACGTGAGGGTAAACAGCAACCACCCTACCGTCACAAACCGCGCCAACCACACGTCCATATCCTCGAGCGATGGTAGTTGATAGTAGAACAAACGAACTCGCTTGGACTTCAACTCACGCTCTTTTTCTATGTACATAATACCGAAAACACAGGCCATCAAAAAGGCGGCGTCGCTCAGGGCGGCCGATACGATGTGGACCATCAACCACCCAGATGCAGCCTCGGGGTGGCCCGGCGCCAAGACCCATTGGCTTAACAGCCAGACCAGCGCTACCACGGGAAACAAGAACGCCCCGACCGATGCGAACATCAAGCGCCGGGCAAAAGCTAAATAGAGGCCGACCGCCAGCCACACAAAAAAGGCCACCCAAGCTTCTGGGGTGGCCGCCGGGAAGGCATGGGTGGCCCAGGCGATACGGATGAGCCAAAGGGTCTCTGCCGCAAAGCCTAGCCAGCCCGCCGCCCGGGCACGCCCGGCCTGTTTTAGACTGTAGAGTTGGGCCACAAACAATACTGCCGCGCTCACATACCCAAAGGAAGTCAGCGCGACCAGCAACGCTCCCACAACGTCCCCCCGGTTCCCACGCCGCTCTTAGGCCATATTTTGGTCAGCGCGGCTCTCATCAGCCAAGCGAAATAACTCGCGCACGGCATCTAAGTACGAGCGCTTGGCCTCATCGCCTCCCCAACTACGCATCGATACCATGGCGTCATTAAGAAACTTGTTCATGATGAGCCGCGTCGTTTCGGCGACCACGGCCTTTTCCTCGTCATTTAAATCAGGAAGCCGATGTAGGGCCTTCGCTAATTCCTCCTGACGAATGGCCTCCGCCTTCTGCCTGAGGGAACGAATAACTGGCCCCACTTGACTGGCACCCCATTCGGCTTCCAATTGCACCGCTTCCTGCTGAACAATTTTTTCCACTTTCTCCACCTCTCGTTGACGCTTGGCTAAGTTTGCGTCCACTACCCGCGTCACATCATCGATGTCGTATAGAAAGATGCTGCGCGAGAGCTCCTGAACACCTGGGTCAATGTCTCGGGGAACGGCCATGTCGAAGAAGAATCGAAACTTGTGGATTTTAGTTCTCAAAAGATGTTGCACCATCTCCCGGGTAATGATGGCCTCGGGGGCGCTGGTGCATGAGACGACGATGTCGGCCGACAAAAGCGCCTCCGCCAGATGATCCCACGAGCGGGCCTGCCCGCCAACCTCGTCTGCAAGCATCTTGGCCCGGGTCTCGGTCCGATTGACGATTAAAATCTGTCCCGCGCCTTGCGCACTCAAATGACGGGCGACCAGGCGGCCCGTTTCCCCAGCCCCCACCACCAACACGGTCCGATCGTCGATGCGTCCAAAGACCTTTTTTGACAACTCCACCACCGCATATCCCAAGGACAATGCGTTCTTGCCGATATCGGTCTCGCTATGGGCACGTTTGCCTGCCCGAAAGGCATAGTGGAATAACCGGTGAAGACGGCCCACAGCTCCCATCTGCTGCGCTTTTTGATAGGCGTCTTTGACCTGGCCAAGTATCTGCGTTTCGCCCAACACCATCGAATCAATCCCTGAAGCCACGCGCATCAAATGTTCAGCGGCTGCCCGATCCTGAGCCCAGAATGATGCCTCCGAAAACTCACCCCGAGGCACCCCGGCAATCGATTCCCACCAGGCATAAATATCAACTAGCGCCACGTCGCCTGCCACATAAATCTCTGTCCGGTTGCACGTTGAAAGGATGACGACCCCCTCTTGACCCAGAAGGTCAAAAGTTCGCCGATAGGCCTGGTCCAAGAGGCTCGGCGCAAAAGCCGCCCTCTCCCTGACGGACACCGGCGCGTCGCGGTGATTAATGCCCACCACTTGAATTTTCACGTCTCCACCTTCAGTTCCTAGAACATAGAAATCTTGGAACAGTGTCCACCGTTCTCCCCATTATGATACCATGCCTGTCTCAACCCGCACCGTCCTAACAGCTATTGACACGTACGCGGCGATAATTGGCGAATAACGTACCCCGGGGCAACGAATGATAAATGCAGTATGTCTCACATCAGGGAGGATTCAATGAGCACGATTGGTACCAGTGTTCCTCGCAAGGAAGCCCCAAACAAAGTCACTGGGCGCGCCCGTTACACCAATGATATTAACATTCCCGGAACCCTAAGCGCCGTCGTTGTTCCAGCCCACCGGGCGCACGGAAAAATTCTTAGCATTGACACCTCGGAAGCGAAAAAAGTCCCGGGCGTCAAGGCCATCGTCATCGGCGATGACCTTTCGGTGTTGACGGGAGATGTCACCCAGGATCGGCCGCCGCTCGCAAAAGACAAAGTGCGCTACTGGGGCGAACCGGTCGCTCTGGTGATCGCCCGTGACGAGAGTATTGCGCGGCGTGCCGCTGCATTGGTGAACGTTCGCATTAAACCCCTGCCGGTGGTAAACAGCATCCCGGACTCGCTCGCTGACAATGCCCCCTTGGTGCACGAAAAAAATGGCGACTACACCGTGGCCACACCGCCCGTCTCTCCGAAAAAGAAGAGCAATCTGGCGGACCAAGCCAACGTTAAGAAAGGCGACGTCGAGAAAGGCTTAAAGGCCAGCGACGTGAAGGTTCAGGTCCACGTCAGCCTTCCTCAAATTGACCACGCGGCCATGGAGCCCCGTGTGGCCAAAGCGGAAATTCTCGCGGACGGCCGGGTGTTAATTCACGCGAGCACTCAAGCGCCCTTTGAGGTGCAGAAGCTGGTGGCGCAATATTTCAACCTTAAGCCCGGACAAGTCATTGTCACCGCCCCATTGATCGGGGGAGCATTCGGGGGGAAAGCGGCCATTCAACTTGAGCTATTAGCCTACATTGCTTCGAAAGCGGTCGGGGGGCAGATGGTCAAAATCGCCAATACTCGTGAAGAAGACCTGACCATGTCGCCCTTAGGTCTCGGGCTTGAGGCCGACATTACCCTCGGCGCCACGAAGGATGGGCGCATCCAGGCCGCTAACATGAAGT
>JAKADW010000289.1 GCA_021820165.1 Bacillota bacterium | reverse complement strand
TCGGGAGGGGCTCGCGGCGTTGGTGGCGCGCGGCGTCATCGATGTGCGCCATGGAAGTGGGTATTATGTGCGGCCCAGCGAATTGGCCGAGACCTCTCCAATCGAGTCGCTCGGAAATCTCGATGACGTCTTATTCGTGCGCCAGTTGCTCGAGGTGACGGCTGCAGGCTTGGCGGCGGCCCATCGGACTAAGAGTCATCTTCAACGGATGGCGGCATGCGTGGAACGGATGTGCGGGGATTCGTGGGAAGAGGCGCTCAATGCCGATCTTGAGTTTCATTTGCTCATCGCCGCCGCGAGTGGCAATCCCGTGTTAGAGCAGGTAATCGGGTCTCTCGCCAGTCATACCAAGGCGACCATGAGGTTGTCCCGCGCCATTGCCGGAACGCTGGACGATCTCCATCAAAAGCATGGGGAATTATATCGGGCTATTGACGAGCAAGATGCGGAGCGGGCCTCGGGTCTCATGGAGACCCACTTGGGCGAGACAGCGGAGCGGATGAAGATCTTGCTGCCCAATCCTCGAAAGAGTCGTTAACAGAAATATTGTTGTTTTAAGTCTTCAGATCACCGGAACATTCGTGGTATTCTGAGGTTATCGGAGGAGGGGTCCCGGGGTCGTGTATGGGGATTCCCCAATACCTCCTCGAGCTTCCCGTTTTGACCCTTCAGATTGGCATTTCATGGTGGGAGGTACGCGTCGGGGGACCCGCTGCTCCCGTCGAAGAAGGGGTGGACGATGACAGACGATAACCGGGGGACAAGCCCTAATCGCGAGGACCACATCATCACCGTCGATCACCTGACCTTTTCCTATGCGGAGGGGACACCGGTTTTGCATGATGTGTCCCTTCGCGTCCCGCGCGGCGCCTACGTCGCCTTATTGGGAGCCAATGGTTCGGGGAAGTCGACGCTAGCCCGGCATTTTAATGGCATTCTCCTGCCGCAGTCAGGTGTTGTGACGGTGGATGGCATCGATACCCATGAGGAAGCCGGAAAGATGGAGGTCAAGCGGCGGGTTGGCATGGTCTTTCAACATCCGGACAATCAAATTGTGGCCACCACCGTAGAGGATGACGTGGCCTTCGGTCTTGAAAATTTTAATCGGCCGCCGGAATACATCGCTGAACGGGTGACCGTGGCCCTCGAGGAGACGGGTCTCCTTCCCTATCGCACCCGTCCGCCGCACCTTCTCTCCGGGGGGCAAAAACAGCGCTTGGCCATCGCCGGAGCGCTCGCCATGGATCAACCGATTCTCGTGCTTGACGAGGCGACCAGCATGCTAGATGCGACCGGTCGGCGTGAGGTTCTGACCCTGGTGCGCCAACTCCATGAACGAGGCACCACGATTATTGCCGTGACACATCACATGGATGAAGCTTTGGAAGCGGATGAGGTCATGGTGCTGAATCATGGGGCTCTGGTCATGACCGGGACGCCTCGGCAGATATTCCGTCACAATCAACGGCTTCGCGCACTCAACCTAGACGTTCCGCTCATTTCGCAAGTGGCGAGCCTGCTACACGAGACGGTCCCGAGTATTCCGTCGGAGGCGACCGATATCGAAGAAGTGGTCATGGCGGTACGGGATGCCTGGGAACCGGCTCCGATTCCGCCCGCGCCCGATGAGGAGGGGGCTTCTCCCATCGGTAGCCCGTGTATTTCCGTCCGGGACTTGGCTCACGAGTATCTCCGGGGGACGCCGTTAGCCCATAGGGGACTCATCCACGCGGACCTTACCATTCATGAAGGGGAGGCGCTCGCCATTGTGGGCGCCACGGGAAGCGGCAAGTCGACGGTGATGCAGCACCTGAACGGCATCTATCGTCCCCAGGAGGGCACGGTGATGGCCGTGGGCGTCGACTTGACCCAAGCGACGGCGAACATTTCGAAGGTGCGGCGCGACGTGGGGCTCTTGTTTCAAAACCCCGAAGACCAGTTGTTTGAGCAATTGGTGGGCGACGACGTCGCCTATGGGCCCTTACAGTTGAAACTTCCCCTAAAAGAGGTCCGCCAGCGCGTCCGGTTTGGCTTGGAGATGGTGGGGTTGGATTTTGCGGCCTTTACCGATCGGCCGATATACGCCCTCTCGGGGGGAGAAAAGCGCCGGGTGGCGCTAGCGGGGATTCTCGCGCTGAAGCCCCGCGTGTTGGTCCTCGACGAACCAACGGCCGGCTTAGACCCGGCATCGGCCCAAGACTTGTTTCACCGGTTGCACCGGCTCAAAGCGGACGGCGTCGCGGTGGTCTTTGTGACCCATAACTTGGAAGAGGTCCTGGATCTGGCGGACCGGGTGGTGATGATGCAAGATGCGGAAACCAAGGGCAGTTATGCGGTTCAGGATCTTATTCGGGACCCCGACATCCTGAGTCATTACGGCTTCGAGATTCCCCCGATTTTACGCCTGCAACAACGGCTCCGGGAGCATGGGTTCGACGTCGAGGGGCGCACGCCTGGGGCGATTGTGGAATCCTTGTGGCACTGTGGAGCGATGGTTTCTTCCCATAAACCATCGGGAGGTGTGGGATGACGGACGATTTCGAGCTCCTGCGCTATATTACCATCGGCCAATATCTCCCCGGACACTCCATTATCCATCGCATGGACCCGGCGGTAAAGCTTTTTAGCGCCATCATTGTGATTCTTACGATTGCCTTTCTCAATAGCTATGTCGCTAATGGTCTAGCCTTTTTGGTGGTGCTGGGCCTGGTCTTTATATCCGGCATCCCCATTGGCTATTCCTTGTCGGGATTAAGGCCGGCCGTTTGGTTCATTGTGGCGCTCTTACTTTTAGAGCTGTTGTTCTCGCCCGTGAAGGGAACGGTACTCTGGCATGCCGCCTTTCTTCACGTGAGTACCCATTCCCTCCGGCTCACCGTCACGTCGCTTTTGCGGTTGGTGGATTTCATCTTATTGATTAGTGTCTTTACCCTGACCACCCGCACCAATGATGTGACCCGGGCCATGGAACGCATTTCTTCACCTTTACAGTATTTGAAAGTTCCCACCCGCGAACTCGCACTCATCATGACCATTGCGCTCCGATTCGTCCCCACCTTTGCCTTAGAGATGGAACGCATCATGAAAGCGCAAGCATCGCGCGGTGGCGGGTTGACCCAGGCCCCGAAAT
>JAKADW010000288.1 GCA_021820165.1 Bacillota bacterium | reverse complement strand
ATCGCGGGTTGGCCCGCACCACGATGTGGTCGCTTTCTTCCACGGGACGATCACCCCACACCCGCTCGCCATTCACCAGAACCGTAACCGAATCGCCGGCTGGCGCCGACAGGACTGGAAAGCGCCCGGATTGCCCTTGAGGGTTTGTCACCCGAACGTTTCCTGATCCGTCCAACCAGACGGCACCGTCGCGTTCAATTGGCTCCGAAGGCACCGGCTTCACAGTAGGGTCCGGGGACGGTTCGGGAGACGGTAGCCTTTGCACGGCCTCCGCATCGGCAGGAACAGGCTTGCTCACGATCCTCCGCCGCCGTCCAAACCACCAGTCTATCATCGCCGCAGCGCCCCCACCGGGCGGACGGCTCGCAAAAGTTGGCGCATCGTTCCCACGGCCACCGGTTTGGCAATGAGCCAGCCGACCCCTGGCGCTCGCCGGAGCTCCTCGCTGTCCAAAACGGTAGTCATCGCGACAATCGTCGATGGCCACAATTGCTTGATTCGCCGGGCGAGCTCGTCTCCGCGCATCCCCGGCATCTGATAGTCTGTCAGCACCAAATCCACCGGGTGCGATGACAACCAGTCAAGGGCCGCTTCAGCGGACGCGGCCGTACCGGCCACAAATCCCCCTGAGATAACCACCATCCGCTCCAGCACCGAGCGCGTCTCTTCGGTGTCGTCCACAATGAAAGTTCGAACCATGATGTATACCCCTCGGCAGTCATTCTGAATCGAACTTCGTCACCGGGTATCGAAGTCCTTTTTCGGAAGGCGGGAATATTCCTGGGCCGCCACTGCCTTGGCATCTGAGGGAAGGAAGATTCCGCCCTCTATCGCTGAAACCGTCTGGCCATCTTCGCATCTTGACTTCGCCGCTTCCAAACGCGGCGCGCTTCTTGATCCGCGCGTTGAGAACGCTTGCGCTCAGAAATTCGGGCTCGCGCCGCACTTTATGGAATTGGATCAACCAGGCGAGCGAAAGGTGGCCATCCCCTGGGCTACGGCACAGCCTGGTTCGCCGTTATGCTCACAATCGCGAAAGAAACAGTCTTTGGCCATCCGCTCAATATCATCGAACACCAAAGCCGCATCACCCTGCCAGAGGCCCATTTCCCGTATGCCGGGAATATCCGCTACGAGCGCCCCACTGGGCAGACGAAAGAGTTCCCGATGGGTGGTCGTATGGCGCCCCCGTTGGTCTTCAGACCGTACCGTTTGGACCCGTTGGACGGACTGCCCGAGCCAATGGTTAATCAACGTCGACTTACCTACCCCGGGCCGCCCCAGGGCGATCGTCTTCTCAGTCCCCATCCATGGGCTCAAGAGCTGCCAAACCATCCCCCGTCAGCGCACTCACCCCCAGAACGGGCACGCCCACCGCCAGCGCTTGAGCCTCGCGAAGTTCAGTCTCGGGGTCTTCCGTTAAGTCCACCTTTGTCATTACCACGACAGGTTCCGCTCCACTTTCATAGGCTAGAACCAAACTCCGCTCTAGTCGCCCCACATTCAAAGGACGGTTTAAGGTATCCAGAATGAAGACCACGTCCACGTTCGCAACCATGACTTGAGCCTGTGTGGTCTTGCCCGCATCCTTTCGTAGGAGTGCCGTCTTCCGCGGAAGGATGTCCTCAATCGTCGAGAGGTTCGCCCCACGGCTCACCACCACAAAGTCTCCCACCTGTGGCCATTCTATCCGGCTCTGAATCCGATGCTGGAGCCCTCCGCTCATGCGTGCTAAACCGATGACGGTCCTATACTGCACATCCGGCATCACGACCCGAAAACTCCCACCGTGGTCAGCAATCACTTGTCCCGGCACCCCTCGCCCGCCTGTTCCCATTGTTCCTGAAAGGCCTTAGAAAATCCCCAGGACCTGAGTGCGATCCACTTGTCATCGTTCACGCGATTTCGTCCTTGTCATGTCCGCAAAATGAAAAACCCGAGGCCACGGCCTCGGACCGAACGAACAAGGATTTTCCCCGGTTATGTGGGCTCCCGGTCGAGGTGCGAGGTCATGGCATGCGCATAAAACGTCAACGCTGCCATAGTCCTCACCTCCTTTGGGCTTTCTGCCCCTGATACCGGACATCATACTGCGTGAAATGGCGTCTGGCAACGCTAGGCCGCACATACGGAGCCTAACGAGGGATAGCCCCCGCATCGGCACAAAACCTTCGGGATGCTTTAGCCCCGGGAACGGCCGTTTAGGATGCGAGTGCCAAATTTCCTGCCGTCGAAACGAAGTCCTATAATATTCCTGCCGCCCTGTGGAAAAACAAGGGTAGAACAACACACGCGGGTCAAACACGTGCGTCCGCCACCAAGGAGGCATTACATGACGCCACAATCTCAAACCGATCCGTTACAGCCTCGTCGCGTGCTGTTCGTGATGGTTGGGCTTTTGTTAGGCATGTTGTTGGCCGCTCTTGATCAAACCATTGTCGCGACGGCCCTACCCACCATTGCAGGAGACTTGCATGGCCTGTCTCACCTGTCCTGGGTCGTCACCGCCTACATCTTAACCTCCACCATCTCGACACCTCTTTGGGGAAAGATGGGGGACTTGTACGGTCGGAAAACCTTTTTCCAAGCAGCGATCGTCATTTTTCTAATCGGATCCGCGCTCTCCGGCATCAGCCACTCCATGCTGCAGTTAATTCTCTTCCGCGCCTTACAAGGCATCGGCGGTGGAGGACTCATGGTGGGAGCCCAGACCATTATCGCCGACGTGGTCTCTCCTCGCGAGCGCGGCCGCTATCAGGGCATTTTTGGTGCCGTGTTTGGCGTCACCAGCGTCGTCGGACCGCTGGTGGGCGGATTCCTCGTGCAGCATCTTTCCTGGCACTGGATTTTTTACGTGAACCTTCCGTTGGGCATCGTGGCGCTCATCGTGACGGCAATTGTACTTCCTGGCACGCTCAGCCGCGTACAACACCATATCGACTATCTAGGTACTGTCCTGCTGGCAGGAGTGGCCACCGGGCTGGTCCTTTTGACAACCTTTGCAGGAACGACCTATGCATGGGAATCGGTTCAAATTATAGGGCTCGCGGCCATTTCTCTAATCCTGTTAGCCGCTTTCATTCTGGTTGAACGGCGGGCGCCCGAACCGGTGTTGGCCTTGTCGTTATTCAAAAACAGCGTCTTTACAGCCACCAGTATGATGGGATTCGTGGTCGGGTTTGCG
>JAKADW010000287.1 GCA_021820165.1 Bacillota bacterium | reverse complement strand
TGGAAGATGATTCCCAAGGGAAATGGGGCCAGCAGGATGTAAAGCGCGACACCGACCGGTGCCGACAGGGCCACCACACCAATAAATCCCACCGTAAACACCACAATACCCAATAGCGGTTGGACCAGCGCCAGTGCCCCCGCCACCGCTACTATGACGAGATAAATCCAAATTTTTCTGGGGGATAAAACCGGATTCGATGGGGTCATAGTGTCTCCCTCCCGATAACTTTGTCATACACGTTGCGGGTCTTTATGGCTGCCGCACGCCACGTCATCTCTTGCATCCGCAGCGCGCCCCGCGCGGCCCGTTGTTGCCACGGTTGGATGCCCTGCCACATTACGTCGAGCCCCTCGGCGATAGCGTCCACGCTATAAGGATTCACCAGGAAGGCCGAATCGCCGGCCAGTTCCTCCAGCGCCCCGCCCGAAGAACATAGAAGCGGCTTGGCCCTAATTAAAGCCTCCGCAACGGGAAATCCAAACCCTTCATAGAGGCTCGGATACACCACCGCTATGGCATCCCGATACAAGGTTCCTAAGTCGGAATCTGGGACGAATCCCAAAAACTTCACCCGATCGGCAATTCCGTACCGAGCCGGAGCATTTACAGTACTACCATATAGCCAACCCGGCTTTCCGGCAATGAGTAAATCAGGACCGTCCGCGGCATCCGCAAATCGTTTACCAAAAGCCTCAATGAGACGTGCAAAATTCTTGCGGGGTTCCAGGGTTCCCACCGCTAAGAAGTATGGACGCGGGTGCATTCGTTCTGCCTGACTCTCCCCGGTAATCGGGGAGACGCCATGGGGTACCACCGAAATCTTCTCGGGCCGCACCCCTAGGATGGCCTGGAGATCTTCCGCGGTCGCCCCACTTGGAACTATCACATGGGTGGCGCGCGACACACTGTGGCGCATCAAAAATCGCTTAACGCGACCCACATTTTTGGGAAATAACTGAGGGAATTTAAAAGCCACGAGGTCGTGCACGGTCACCACCGAGCGCGGTAGAGGTCTTAGTATTGGCATTTGATAATCTCCGAAATGGATCACATCATAGGTTTCACTCCGCGCCAAAGCGCCTAACTGGATCTGTTCGAACCACAGTCGTTGGCGGCTATCCAGTACCGGCGGATGGGGAACGATCTGCCTCACTTCACCTAGCCGTCTTCCTTCCGCGACCACGGCAGTTAGTTCGTCCTCCGGGAAGGTTACCCGATAGGCGCTAACCAGTTCTTGGATATAACGACCAATGCCAGCGGACTCTGACTCACAAAGTAGGGCATCCCAAAAGACCTTCATGCGAGCGACCTTGGGGTCGGACCCCATGGGGCTTCCTCTTTTACCCGGGTGAGACTCTCCCGATACACGCGATGGCGCTCTGTGAGGCGTCCTCCGTAAAGACTAGCCTTTAAGACCCGGGACCCATAAATTCGGGCGAGCCAAGCCCGGCGCTGCCAGAAAGACAGGTTATGCCGGGCAAAGCGCACATCGTTCACGATCAGATCGTGGGCCACCGGGATACTGCGGTCCCGGGTCCCACCTTCAGGAGCGCTCAAGTGATAGAGCCAGGCCTCATGGGCAAACCACAATTGATACCGACGGCGTCGGATCCGATAGGAAATGTCCGTGTCTTCGCGAAACGCCGACCGGGTATAGCGTTCGTCAAATCCGGCCATCGCTTGGAGCAGGTCTCGGCGAAAAGACATGTTGCAGCCCCGAACCGTGGCTGTGGGGCCGCTCCAGGTACTCCCAAATCCTGGCTCCCGGGTTCCAAAAAACCCGAGGTCGCCAATCTTACGCGTTACGGTGAGCGGTGGGCTATCGGGTGCCACAATGCGCCCGGCAACCCCTCCAACCCCGGGTTTATCCAAGGCCATTACATGCTCCGTGAGAAAATTTTTACTCTCGATATGCACGTCATCGTCAATAAATATGAGAAACTCTCCTCGCGCCTCATAAATCCCGATATTGCGGGCTCGCGTCAGCCCCGGGGGGGACGTCTTAATCCACCGAATCGCCCCGGTTTCCTGCCATTGGTGCAACTGACTTTCGGTCGAGACATCATGAACCGGCGTTTGATCCACGACCAACACCTCAACCGGTGTTTCGTCGGGCGCCTCTAAAGCCAATACATCCACCACCGTGCCACACAACAGATCGTCCCGATTATATGTCGCGATCACGACACTGACCAAAGGGGTTCGCACGGCTCACCTCAAACTATGCCTTTTGACTTATGCCGCTGCCTAAACCGAAATGCGCTCCATAGCGCCATAGGATCTCGAATCGCCTGTAAGAGAGATTGTACCACGAGAGCCCACTGTCTATCGCGAGTTCCTTCAATCAGGCCGTCAAAAGCCGCGCGACCGTAAAACCGGCGCTGATCCCAGCGGGAAAACCCTAGGCGCAAGAACCATTCGTCGACGACGATACGCTCACTTTGAAGCATGCGTGGTCGGTCGTTATGGGCGCCCTCTGCATGGATCCGATAGTCCAAGAGCACCCGAGGCACATAGCAGGCATCATACCCTCCGGCCAGCAACGCGAGCCAGAGTAGCCAGTCGTCGGCCCCGCCGTGAAGATTTTCTGACCATAAGGCGTCTTGCCAGCACGATCTGCGCATGAGGACTTGGCTCGGCGAGACAATCTGGTTGGCCACCTTCAGATCAGCCAGGCAAAGACTCGGCACCCGATCCCGGTACAAGGGCCGACCCTGTCCTTGATCCGTGAGCCGGGCGTTACAGGCAACGAATGCCAACTGTGGATGATTGTCTAAGGGAGGGATCAGCTCCGACAAAAAATTGGGATACCAGACGTCATCTTGGTCCAAAAAGGCGAGATAATCGACGTCCACGAGTTGTTCTGCGCCCACACGACGGCATGCCATCACCCCTTGATTACGTGCCAGAGGAACGTATTTCATCGGAAATTCATGGCAGATGTTGTGCGATGCCTCGTCGATTGGGGTTCCGTCTTCAATCCCCACCACCTGCAAGGATCCAGAAAAATTCTGACCGAACACGCTTTGTAAGGTTTCTCTCAGATACTTGCGCCCATAATAAATTGGGATGACCACGCCCACCGTCGGCGTCATGATGGGGTCGCACGCACACCATCTGGAGTCGACAAGCTCTCCGCCATGCGTTCAAACACCCGTTCCCAGGTATAGGCTTGCGACCGCTTGAATGC
>JAKADW010000286.1 GCA_021820165.1 Bacillota bacterium | reverse complement strand
GGGAGCGTCTCGCGGGGGGGGGGGGGGATCAGGCCTCAGGTGCCGAGGTCTACTAGGACGGGTCGTTTCGGCGGCCTGCTGGAGACGCCGACGGGTCGACGTAAACCGGCGAGACGCGCGACGCCCGGGACGCCGGTCGGACATCTCAACCGGTGCGCCAGACGGCGCTCTCGCGTGTTTTCGGACGGGAAATCCATGGGGGAAAAAACGGGTGCCGGGCTGTTGGGGCGTTGACTGGGGCTCCCCTGGTGCCCCTGACCGGAATGGACTTCTCAAGACGGGGTCAGCGGGTAGGGGGGATTGGAGGTAATGAAAACGAACGTTCGTAGGAAATAAGATCGATCCGCGCCATTAGCGGCGCCCTCATCTTAAGGAATTCCCTCCCGGGCGTCCTTCCCTTACAATGAGGGAAAGGACAAAGACCCGGGGGAGGGGTGGAGCATGGCGGATGAGGATGGGGGTCGGCCCGAGGCGCGCCGGCCGGTCCCGTCCCGGATGGCGCAAAAGAATCTTGAGCGCGCGGTGCAACGGCGGCTTCGGCGGAAACTTCCCCGGGGCGTCAAATGGGCCGGGTGGGGCCTTCTCCTCGCCGGCGCGCTTGTTCTCGGCCGCATCCCCTTCTTCTATCTCCGCTCCTGGTATGTCGGCCATCAGTTGGCGTCGACGGCCTTAAAGGCCAGGACCTCCCAAAAGGGGACCACGCTAGCGGCAAACCGCCCCTGGCCAGCGGGCGTTCTCTCGGTGGTGAAAATTCCCTCCCTCGGGGTGACGGCTCCGGTGTTGCAGGGGACGCAAAATGCCGAACTCAACGTGGCGGTGGGTCATCTTCCCTCGAGCGTCCTACCCGGCCAGCCAGGCACCAGTATTCTCGCCGGTCACGATGTGACCTGGTTTCACCATATCAACCGTCTAAAGCGTGGGGCGGTGATTGAGGTGGTGGACAGGCAGAAGACGCTCATTTATCACGTGACGAGAAGTGCCGTGGTTCATACTGGCACTCCCGTCAGCAATTCCACCCATTCCTCGATCGTTTTGGAGGCTTGCTACCCGTTAAACGCTCTCTATTTGACACCGTATCGATATCTCGTCTGGGCTGATTTGTTTTCAACCAAGACCCACGGCAAAGGTGCGCCAGTCGTTCCGAAAAACACCCAATATACGCCGGTGGGGATTCCGTCCGCCGTGAAGGCGCAGGGGTTGACGCTCGCCACCAATTACATGCCTATGGGGACCCTGACCATCAAAGGGGATGCCAGCAAGGCCTGGCGGCAGAGTAATGCGCCCTTGAACGCGGCGGACGCCACCACAGAACTCTACTTTGCCATGATTCATATTGCGCAAGCGGACAATCCCACCTGGTGGCATGAACTCGCCCCGAATATTCCCTTTTCCACGATTCAGCCCTTGGTAGGAGCGCAGATTTCGTATGTGGGGAGGGCGGATGAGATCGAAACAGTCAAACGCTCAGCAGTGACTGGAACCAGGGTTATTGCGACCATCGATGCGAATGGATCAAGGTATCTGTTGTCTATTTCGACATCGTTGTCATACCGCGAAGTCTCCGTGCGACGGGTAACGTTGCAACGGGGAACTGGTTAGCTAATAGAACGTTGCATCTATCACCCCGACTTCTTGTGTTTTTTGCGGAGGTAGCGGTGCTGCCACAGCACGTAGTATTCGATCATCCCTATGGTTAGGACTCCACAAAAAAGAATCGGGTGCCGAAATATCTTTGAGGGTGCTCGTAAGAATAACCACAGTCGAGGGATTAGACTCAATTGCCTTGAGGTACGGGCTGCGTTGCGAGATTCAAACATGCCGGAGGCAGAGGGGCCGTATGCCCGTTTCTTCCGATAGAGCTTTCCGAATCCCATGCGACTTTCGTCGTGATAGATTAGAGCATTCTCGACCCGCCCAACCTTCCCTACGGCTCGAAGGCGGGTGTCCAGGTCTGCATCTTCACCTCCCACTTCCCCTAGCCGCTCATTGTATCCCCCGACTTCCAAAAGCGTGTCTCGCTTGATCAACCTCGCCGCTTCGATCCACCACACACCGTCATAGAAGCTTCGTTCCAGCGCGCGGGTCTTAGCCCAAAAGGTATTTCCGATGGACTTTTCGGGGATAACTGCAGCAACCCCAAAATCTGGTTGCGACTGAATCAGACATTCACAGGCGGAAATTACGCCCGAATCTAAAATCATATCAGAGTCAACAAACAACACCCAGGGAGACGACGCCCAGAGCGCTCCGTGATTGCGCTGGAGAGAGCGATTCTTGAGGGTTGTCCTCACCTTGACACCCAGCGCTCGTGCCATAGCTACCGTTTCATCCTGACTTCCACCATCTACCACGATGATTTCCAGAGAACTGACCGTCGATTGATTCTGAGCGCTTGTGAGGCAGGCTTTGATGGTGCGTGCCGAGTTGTATGTAGGAATAACGACGGTAATTGTCGACGTGCGCGACACTTCAGATCCCTCCGGTAGAAAATTCTCGAGCGTGGCATTTCAGGGAAGAAACGCAAATTAACGACGGGCTACTTCGCGCAATGCATGCACGCTCGATACAACCCATAACAACCCCATGCATGTGGCTAGGGCGATGGTAAACATCATGACATTTTTGTGAAAAGACAGCAAGGCTATCAGCTCAAGGAGTCCTCCACCCAGCACGTCGATCCATAAGATTTTGGCGTTTACGGATAACAATACCGTAAACGCAATGTTGGCCAATGAAAAGAAGGCGAAGGCCAATCCGTAAAAGACCAGCACGGGCGCTACCGCTTCATATGCGGCGCCGAATAGCAGATGAACGAGTGGATGGGCCATCACCGCTAAACAGACGACGATGGAAAGGCCAATTCCACCAGTGCCGACCCATGAAGTCAGTATGAGGCGTCGTCGCCGAATGGGGTCTGCGGTTGTCAATAGGTGAGGATACAAGACGTAACTGATGGGACCGGTGGTCAGTGCAAGTACTTTGCCGCTTGTGCCGAGCGCTGCAAATAGCCCGGCAGCGTGGGGGCTCAGAACAGATCGAGCAATAATCATATCGAGATTGAAAAAAATAATCGAACTCAGAGTGACAACGAAGGCAGACGCCCAGTCGGCAGGCCTTAGGAGTCGCCGGAGAGATACATGGACGCCGAGCCTGCTGAACAATTCTTGGATGCGCGGCGAATTTCGCACAATTCCCAGAACGTATAG
>JAKADW010000285.1 GCA_021820165.1 Bacillota bacterium | reverse complement strand
GCCGCGCACTCACCCGCGGCGTAAAATCCCGCCAGCGCTGTGCGCCCCATTTTGTCGGTGGCAATGCCCCCCATCATATAATGTTGGCCGGGCTGCACCGGTATCGGCTGCCGCGTCGGATCAATTCCCTTATAGCTTAGCGAGAAGTCGTAAATCTCGGACAGCCGGTGACGAATGAGGTCGGCTCCCAAATGGCGCAAATCCAACTGGACGTATCCTCCCTCAAACCCCCGCCCCTCGTCAATTTCTGTTTCAATGGCCCGTGACACAATATCTCGTGGCGCCACCTCCATGAGTTTCGGCGCATAGCGCTCCATAAAGCGCTCACCCAACCGATTCAGTAAATAGGCGCCTTCCCCGCGCGCCCCTTCGGTGATGAGGACATTCATGCCGGGCAACGTGGTGGGGTGAAACTGCACAAACTCCATGTCTTTGAGGGGCACCCCGGCCCGAAGAGCGACCGCCATACCGTCCCCTGTGTTGATGTAAGGATTCGTGGTCCGGGCATACATCATCCCCGCCCCACCGGTGGCAAAAATCACGGCCCCGGCCTCAAGCGCGACAATTTCCCCGTTGGCGATATTAAGGGCAATCACACCGGCGGCACGGCCTTCATGGCTCACCAATTCCAGCAGGAAAAATTCCTTTAACACGTCCACCTGGTGCTTTATAGACTGTTCAAAGAGGGTCTGATATAGGGCGCGGCCGGTTTTGTCCGCGGCATAGCAGGCCCGTGGGTAGCCCTGCCCGCCAAAGGACCGTTGCGCGATGCGCCCATCCTCGCGTCGCGAAAATAACGTCCCCCAATGCTCCATTTCGTAGACGACGCGGGGCGCGTCTTGGCACATCAATTCGACTGCATCTTGGTCGGCGAGATAATCGCTCCCCTTAATCGTATCGAAGGCATGGTCCTCCCACCGATCCTGAGGGTCCAAGGCCGCATTGATTCCTCCCTGAGCGGCCACCGAATGGGACCGGACGGGATAGACTTTGGACAGGACCCCCACGGAAAGGTCTGGATCGACCGCCAACGCGGCGCGGAGACCTGCCAAGCCGGCCCCCACCACGATCACGTCGTAGTGAAGCCTCGGAAAGTCGACAGCGCTCACTGCCGAAATCCCTCCCGCACCAGTTGGCGCTTCAGTACCTGGATGCCCCGTGTGATGGGGATTCCTTTGGGACAGGCTTCAGTACAGTTGAAGATGGTTCGGCAGCGCCACGCCCCTTCGCTGTTATCCAATTGGGGTTTTCGTTCCGCACTCCCCGCATCGCGGGGGTCGGCCTCGAAACGATAGGCCTTAATAAGCGCCTGGGGCCCCAGAAATTCGTCGTCCAGCCCCACGATGGGGCAGGCGGCATAGCAAATTTGGCAAAAAATGCAGTCGGACGCCCGGCTGAGCATTTCAAAAGCCTCTGCGTCGAGGGTCATACGCCGTTCGTGTTCCGGTTCAGGCTCCTTTGGATCAGGCATCAGCCACGGCAAAACAGACTGAAATTTGTCCCAAAATGGTGTCTGGTCCACTACCAAATCTTTTAAGCAAGGGAGGTTGTAGAGCGGCTCGATACGAATCGTATTCGTCCCCTCGAGCATCTCAAACACCTGTGTCTTGCAGGCGAGGCGTGGCCAGCCGTTGATGACCATACCGTCCGACCCACAGATGCCGCTCCGGCATGAGGCTCGAAACGCCAACGACCCGTCTATCTCCTCACGCACCCGCATGAGCAACGCCAACACCACATCACCCGAGTACACCGGAACCGAAAAATGCTGCCAATAGGGGTCCTCTCCATCCTCTGGATTGTACCGCCGCACGACTAGGTCAACTGAATCCATTCCCGACCACCTCCTTAGAGAAGAAACCAGGGTCGCCCCGCTAAAAACGCGGACAGAATATCCGCTCCCAGAACAACCGTGGCGATCCCCACCACTACCAAGCCGATGCCTAGAAACCGCACCGCGGGGGGATTGTGCACACGCTCCGTGACCACCTGGAACACGCCATTCAGCCCGTGGTAGACCACCACCACCAAGAGGGCATAGTCAATCGCGTCGTAGATGCCATGGACCAATCGGGCCTGCACGCCGTGATATGTAAACCGCCGGCCCAGATGCATAAAGTGCTCAATCCAAAGATGGGCTAGCACCAATCCCAAGAGCAACACCGCTGATAGGCGCTGAAGAACCCAGCTCCACCCACCCCCGGGTTTTCCGGGCGCCCTCATCGCATCGCAAGCGGCAACATGGCGGTCACGGACGCGCCCAAAAGCGCCGCCCCGACGGCCATCGCCACCCAAAATACTGTGCGTTGCGCCCCAACGAGCCAGCCCGCGTCGATGAGGAGTAAGCGCACACCATTGAGCGCATGAAAGAAAATAATCGTGAAAAGGGCCCAATCAGCCACAATGAAGGGAGGAGAGGTTAAACCGGCCACGACCCGATTAAAGGCCCGAGGGCCGCCCGGCCATACCACCGAAGACAGCACAATCAAGTGAAAATAGAGATAGGCCACAATCAAGAGACCGGAAACTCGGTGCAACAACCATGCCCAGGTCCCGGTCCGATAAATTTTAGCAACGCGATAATTTTTCTGTCCCATAAGAACCTCCCCGAGCCCAGTATTTCCCGGCACCGGTTTGTTTATTATGAGTCACAAGAGACCACCGTCACGGTTGGACGCCGCAGCACCCGGATTGGTGTAAAATGCCACAATAGCGTTCCCATGCCGGGTGAAAACGGGTAATAGAATTGGGACGGAAAGTGGACCGCCCCCGGTCCCTAACCCTGTTTATTTAAAAAGATGGCGCACTCCGCCACAACTTAGGAGCCGCCCACCGGCTTCGTCTTTCTTGACCGACACCGGATGGTGGCTTTTGGACCCCTGATGGGATGGATCGCCTTACGCAGCCAATACCACCCCCCATAACAAAACCCCAGCCATCGGACCGATTTGCCCGCGCGCTTCAGCTTGCCGTTCACGCCCGGATGTCTCCCTATAAAGCGACCCGCCCCTCCAAAAGGAGCGACGGGTCGTCCAGGCATCCTCCACTGATCGCCTATCGCTATCGACTTAGGTCGCGACCGTGGTATTCGGTTTGGCTGTTTGATCTTTCTTTCCTGAAAGCCGCCTCAAGAGAATTTTCACCGGGTCATAGTAGCGGTCAGCTACCCGCTCTTTCAGCGGAATAATGGCATTGTCGGTAATCCGAAT
>JAKADW010000004.1:15542-16894 GCA_021820165.1 Bacillota bacterium | reverse complement strand
AGCGGTGTGGAAAAAGTATTATGTCTATAGCCAAGTCCTCAAAAATAATCAAATTGAGCATGTGCCAGAAGTCATGGTGATTGGGCCACATGGCCACGAGCGTTGGCTTTACCTGAATTCCAGCGACAACCGCGTGGGGGTAATCGCAGCAGAAGTGCGCGAGGTCATGACCCACGTGATTCCTCTCTTGCCGGGACATCCTGGCCTCCGTGGATTTCCCCATGCGCGCCAGCTCACATACCTCCCTGGAACGGAGGGACCGTCCGGTACCCGTGGTTTCTCTGCGTCGGCCATCGAACCCAATGGCCATCTATCATCGGTAAGTGTGGGTAATGGGCAGAAAGCCGTGTTGCTGGACTTCTTTGCCACCTGGTGCCCTGACTGCCAAGAAGAGATTCCTGTATTAAAAGCGTATGAAAAGGCTGCAAAACGGCAGCATCTTCCATTGGTGCTGGGGGTGGACTTGCGCCTCTCTGAGTCGTCCACCACCCATGTAGAGAAATATGTGCGGTCGGTTCATCTTCCCTATCCAGTAGCCTTGGACAAATCCGGTAGCATTTCGGCAGCCTATGGGGTAAGTGGGATCCCGACAGAGATACTGGTTTCTGGCACGGGAAGGATTCTATGGTACCATCAGGGACTGTTGGGCCAAAGTGCACTGAAAACTGCCGTGAAGGCGCATCTTAAGCAGTGATTCCGAGGCAATCATATCCCGGTGACGAGCCTTGTTCTCAATTAGATGAAATAGGTGGTCCCTGTCGAACAGCAGATCCGATGATTTACCGGAATGACACGAGATCATGAATAGCAAGATCCATGGGCGTATGTGCCGTGCTTTGTGGCATCCGACGTCAATGCCACGGCGGAGTCGGTCTCTTTCAACCGACGGGGGGATGCACCATGCCATCCCCATGGGGCACTCGCCATGGTTGGTCGCATGTGGGCACCGGGGATGGCATCGTACCCCGACAACGTCAGGAACAGATCGGGCGTCCCCGGTCGTCACGGCCCTCCGGAGCCTCACCCCCATGACGATTGAGCGGGATCATCGGGCTTCTCGGGACAGCCCTAGATCCTGATAGAGAGTCGCTTGCTCGTATTCAGCATCGAGAATGGCTTGCCGCCGGTCATCCCAGTAGCACAGCCTGCGCGGTATGAAAAAGCCTCATTTCTTTCGTCGTCGGCTTACAATGATTAGCCAGACAGTCATTCCATTCATCCAGACGACTTCACCAGGTTAGTAAGTTGCGCGCTTCCACGGTTCGGGGGCAATAAGGCGCCGTCTGACAGACTATTTCTATGACATCGAATATACTTGAGCATTGCAAGCATTGGCTATATGATGAACATGT
>JAKADW010000004.1:0-15532 GCA_021820165.1 Bacillota bacterium | reverse complement strand
ATTATGGCGGGAGGTGTGTGCCGGTGGAGTCCCTCCAAGAACGAGTACTGCACTTTATGGATCGCGAGATTTACCCCAATGAGACGCGCTATGCCCAAGAAGTTACGGAAAATCGCTGGAAATCGCCCCCCATCATGGAGGAATTGAAACAAAAGGCCAAAAAGCTCGGCCTGTGGAATCTATTTCTTCCCGATAGTGAATATGGGGCGGGGCTTACGAATCGCGACTACGCCCCTTTGGCAGCGATTATGGGACGGTCTTTGATGGCCCCTGAAGTGTTCAACTGCAATGCTCCCGATACTGGCAATATGGAGGTGTTGGCGCGCTACGGTTCGCCCGAACAACAAGAGGAATGGTTGCGGCCCCTTCTCGAAGGCCGCATTCGTTCCTGCTTCTCGATGACCGAGCCAGACGTGGCATCTTCAGACGCAACCAACATCCAAACGCAAATTGTCGATGATGGCGATGCCTATATTGTCAACGGCAGGAAGTGGTGGTCGACCGGTGCGGGGCATCCTGACTGCCGCGTCGCCATTGTCATGGGTGTGAGCAACCCGGAGGCGCCGCGCTATGAGCGCCAATCGATGATTTTGGTGCCGCTAGACACTCCGGGTGTTCACATTGAGCGCACTCTCACGGTGTTTGGATACGATGATGCGCCCCACGGGCACGCCGAAATTCTCTACGACCACGTGCGGGTTCCCAAGTCCTCCATCATTTGGGGGGAGGGGAAGGGGTTCGCCATTGCCCAAGGGCGGCTTGGACCCGGTCGTATTCACCATGCCATGCGCCTCATAGGAATGGCGGAGAGGGCATTGGAGCTGATGGTGGAGCGCGCTCTGGCACGCCGTACCTTTGGGCAGTTGCTCGCGGATCAGGGCGTCGTCCGCCAATGGATAGCTCTCTCGCGTATTGAGATTGAACAAGCACGGCTGTTAACGCTGAAGGCCGCGGAGATGATGGATACTGTCGGCAACAAAGAGGCTCGGCGGGAGATCGCCATGATAAAGGTGGTGGCTCCGCGGATGGCTCTTTCCGTACTCGACCGGGCCATTCAAGCGTTTGGAGGGGCGGGGGTGGGACCCGACACGCCGCTCGCCGCTATGTGGGCCCACGCGCGGACACTGCGCCTTGCCGACGGGCCAGACGAAGTCCACCTTGACCAGTTGGCGCGCAATGAGTTGAAGCGGGCGCGGGCCCGGTTGGAGGCTGGACGGCCTACGCCCTAAGAAAGAGGGATAAGCATGACTGTGTTCGACTTGTTTAGCTTGAAAGATCAGGTTGCGGTAGTCACAGGGGGAGGTCGCGGACTGGGGCGGGCGATGGCGGAGTCCCTGGGAGAAGCGGGGGCTCGGGTGGTTATCGCCGCGCGCAAATTCGATGAGGTGAAGGAAACCGAATCCTCCTTCCAAGCGCGCGGAATTGAGGCCATGGCCGCTCGGCTCGACGTCTCAAACCCGGCGGACATCGAGGCCCTTACGCAACAGGTGCTCGACCGCTACGGGCGCATCGATGTATTAATCAACAATAGCGGTGCTAGCTGGGGGGCACCATCGCTGGAGATGCCTCTGGACGCCTGGAATAAGGTGTTAGCGGTCAATGTTACGGGAACTTTCCTCATGTCGCAACGGGTTGCCAAGGTGATGCGGGAACAGGGGGGCGGCCGCATTGTGAACATCGCTTCGATTGCGGGGCTCGCGGGCACCGACACCGAGATTTTGGACGCGGTGGGGTACTCTGCCTCCAAAGGGGCCGTCATCGCCTTGACGCGGGACTTGGCCCGCAAATGGGCGCGATGGAATATTCGTGTGAACGCCATCGCTCCGGGATTTTTCCCGACCAAGATGGCCCAAGGAGTCATTGACCATCATGGAGAGCTCTTACTGCAAGGAACGCCTTTGAAACGGTTTGGCGCCATGGACGACATTAAAGGGCTGGCCCTGTTGCTCTCCTCACGAGCTTCAGACTATATGACGGGTGCTGTCTTGGTTCTGGACGGTGGCGCATCCGCGTAAGAGGGAGATGGGAAGATGGGGATTGAGGTACGATCGCAGGCGTTGTATCCGCCAGAGGTGCCTCGGACAATTGAGATTCCTCCGTGGCGCGTGGAGCACTTGCTGGAAAATACCAAAAACCGTTACCCGGAGCATCCAGCGCTTGAATTTTATGGAAAGCACTGGACCTACCAGGAACTCTGGAACGAGGCCAGACGGTTTGCCCGGGCACTACAAGACCGTGGCATAAAACCTGGCGATCGGGTGGCATTGATGTTGCCGAATTGCCCCCAATTTATCATCACTTATTATGGGACGCTAATGGCGGGCGGCATTGTCAGCCAACTGAACCCACTGTTGGTGGAGCGGGAACTAGAAGCGCTCTTAAACGACTCGGAAAGTATTGCCATCGTAGCGTTCGACCAAGTTCTCGAGAAGGTGTTGGCCGTTCGGCCCTCCACAGCGTTAACCGTCGTTATTGGGGTATCCTTTAACGGTCCGGTGTCTCTAGAGGGTGTCGAAGACTTTGCCCAGCTGATGGCGTCGTCGGCTGGCGACCCGGACGACGTTGGCGGAACAGCCGAGGATATCGCCGCCTTTCAGTACACAGGAGGCACCACGGGACGGTCGAAAGCGGCGATGCTAACTCATCGCAACCTCGTGGCCAATGTGTTGCAGACCTATAGCTTTGGCCAAGGCAGCATGACCATGGGCGAAGAAACCGTGCTCACGGTTATCCCGCTTTTTCATGTGTACGGCATGACGGTCTGTCTGAACCTCGGAGTATATCTGGCAGCGAAGCTGGTGGTGTTGCCCCGCTTTGTCATCCCAGAGGTGTTGGGGGCCATCCGGGATCAAGGGGTGACGCTTTTTCCGGGCGTTCCTACGATGTACATCGGCCTCTTGCAAGTCGAAGACTTGGCGTCCTACGGGGTGTCTAGTGTGCGGGTGTGCAACAGCGGGAGCGCCCCGATGCCGGTGGAGTTGATCGAGCGTTTTGAAAGTCGCACAGGGGCAATGGTTTTGGAAGGCTATGGTCTTTCGGAGTCCTCCCCGGTGACTCACAGTAATCCCTATTGGGGCACCAAGAAGCCGGGGACGGTCGGCATTGCCCTACCATCCACCGAATGTCGGGTCGTGGACCCGGAATCTGAACGCGACTTGGAACCCGGGGAACTTGGCGAACTTTGGGTCCGGGGCCCGCAGGTGATGAAAGGATATTGGAAGCGGCCTACGGAAACTTCCGAAACGCTCACGAACGATGGATGGCTTCGCACCGGGGATATTGCTTCCTACGACGACCAAGGATACGTGTCCATCAAAGACCGTCTCAAGGATTTAATTATCGCCAGTGGCTATAATGTGTATCCGAGAGAAATCGAGGAAGTGCTGTACCAGCACCCGGATGTCCTGGAAGCGGTGGTAGTCGGCCACCCTGACGAATACCGGGGGGAGACTGTGCGTGCCGTGGTGGTTCAACGCCCGGGTTCAGGGTTAACGGTGAACAGTTTGAACGAGTATTTGGGTCAAAACCTTGCCCCGTATAAACGACCAACCATGATTGAGTTTCGTGACACGTTGCCCAAAAGTGCTGTCGGCAAAATATTGCGGCGCGTGGTGCGCGACGAGAAGTGGGGGTAGACGTGGCTCAGATTATTCCCATGCGTCCGGGCGAAGAATTGAATCCCCGTGTGCTGACCCCGCTCCTAGAATCGTTATTTCCTGGCCAGGGTCCGTGGACGTATGCGCAGTATGCGGCTGGACACTCCAACCTCACCTACCTTCTTTCCTCCCCGTCGAGAAAGGTCGTGCTTCGGCGCCCACCCAAGGGCCCCTTGCCGCCCCGGGCGCACGATATGGTGCGAGAGTACCGATTATTGCGGGCGATTCATCCGCACTACCGTTGGGCCCCTGACGTGTATTTCGTGTCGGAGGGCGACCAAAGTTTGCTAGGCGTACCATTTTTCCTGATGGAGGCGCGTTCTGGCGTGCTAATCGATGGGGAGTGGCTATCTCATGTGGATTACCGGCCATCCCTCGGGCGGCAGATTTCAGAGGTGATGGTGCAACGACTTGCCGACTTGCACCGGTTGGATTGGCGTTCCACCTCGCTTCGTGAAATGGTGAAGCCTGAAGGATTTATGCGCCGCCAAGTCGAGGGATGGGTGACTCGCTATCAGCACGCTAAGACGAAAGAGGTAGCCGGGGTTGAGGCGCTAATGCGCTGGCTTTCGGACCGGGCGCCAGAGTCCTTGGACTCCTCGGTAATCCATTATGACTATAAGCTCAACAATGTGTTGTTTTCGCCGGAATTGACAGATCTCACCGGGATTTTTGATTGGGAAATGGCGACCGTCGGCGACCCGTTAGCGGATCTGGCCGTGGCTATGAGTTAT
Organism: Bacillota bacterium; assembly: GCA_021820165.1. The sequence goes on along the minus strand of JAKADW010000004.1, from coordinate 11,142 downwards.
TGGCCCCAGGCTGACGATCCGGACGTGTTGCGAACCATATTTGAGAGCCGCCCTGCCACGGCGCAGCCCGGCTTCTTCACGCGCCGTGAATGGGTGGAAGCCTACGCACGTGCCACGGGGCGGAGCATCCGTCATTTCAACTACTATCTCACCTTCGCCTATTTCAAACTAGCGGTGATTTTACAGCAGATATATGTCCGCTATGTCAGGGGGCAGACTACGGATGCACGTTTCGCTTACTTCGGAGAAGCCGTCGAGCAACTTTTAGAGGTGGCGATGGAGCAATCCCGCCGGGGCCAGGGCTGAAAGACAGCAGAAAGATGCCTCGGCCGCCTTGGTGTGACGGGGACCGGGGCTTTAGCTTGATCGTGACTTGGTCTTGGGAGGACCCACCTTTCGTATGAGAACGCGACGCTAGGGGCCGCTGAGGAAAACCACGGGACGGATGTCCTCGCTCAGGGCACCAAGCCGTAGCTACATCGCCAAAAACGACGATCCCCCGGCCATTGCCGCTGACACGACATCCCATCTCCAAGCCGCACGGGAAAGGCCGACCCAATATCCGCTCATGGCGGGCCCCGTCGCCAGTTCCATGAGCCATAGCCGTTGAGCATTGACCGGCTTGTTCGCACACGGTCAAAACACAATGCTTGGGGGAGGCCATATAGCTTCCCGTTATTCCAATAGCGAAGAGGTGGGATTCCGAAATAAGGCGACAAGCTGGGACCACCGCTGGTATTGCCAATAAAGGTGAACCCAAAGTGGCGGATGATCCATCGATGAATCATTCGTTTCCGAACTCTGCGAAGACGAAGCCCTCAACGAGGCGTGATTGAAGCCCTTCGTTGTCAATTATTCCATCTATGGCATATACCCGAGGGGGCATGAAGAAATTAGGTCTATTTGGCCATGGTTTTTGGGCCGGTTGGGGAATCTCAAAGGCAGCGATTGGGCCTTAATATTACGTTGTCGGACGATGGTAGTGAAATGATGCTGAATCGCCGGTCCGCACTTTACAAATATACCACACGGGGTACAGTAAGTATTAAGGGGGGGCAATGATGAACGATAGCTTAAATCTGATGCTACTCTCGGGCGAATACGCCAAGATTCACGCGGCCGCGATGGTGACGTTGGTCGCGAGTAGCTTAGGGCAGCCGGTGAATATCTTTGTTTCGATGGAGGCGCTACCCGCCTTTCATAAGGATTCCAGCGAACGAAATGCGATTGGTAAAGGACCTATCGGGCGCATCATCGCCGAGACCGCCTCACCCGACTATTTGGGGCTCTTTAAGGAGGCCAAGGACATGGGCGAGGTTCATCTCTACGCCTGTAGCTTGGTAATCGACTTGAAGCATTGGGACCTGAATCAGCTAGTTCCTATTTTTGACGACATGATGGGCATTGCAGGATTTTTAGGCAAGGTGAGTGGCGGTACGTCACTAACGTTTTAAGGAGGATGGCAACGTTGGCCGATGCAAAAGTTGTGGATGCCCGTGGATCGTTTTGTCCGGGACCGTTGATGGAGCTCATCAAGGGTATACGACAAGAGCCCGTGGGCACCGTCTTGGAAGTTTGGTCGTCCGATCGCGGCTCCGCCAAAGACATTCCCGAATGGGTGGCCCGTGCTGGCCATGAGGTGGTTGGAAACGTTGAAGAAGACGGTATCTTTAAGGTTCAAGTCAAAAAGATGAAGTAGCACGAAAGGCTGCACCAAGGGTTGTAGCCTATCTGATATCAAGGGGGAACCTCAATGACACGGGTTGTGCTGTTAGGTGGCGGCGTGGGGGGAAGCATGGTGTCGAACCAGTTGGCTCGCCAACTGAAGTCCGAGATTTTGCGAGGCGAGGTTGAGATTACCGTTATTAATGAGAGCGAAATCCATGTCTACCAGCCCTATTTCCTTTACATGGCCTTTGACCAAGTTGTGCCAACCGAAGCCAAACGTCCAGAGCGGCGCGTCATTAACCACCTCATCAAGTTAGTGGTTGGACACGCAGAGCGCGTGGACCGTGAGGCCAATGCGGTAGTGATGGGAGACGGGACTCGTATTTCCTATGACTACCTAGTGATTGCCACCGGTAGTCGTCCCGCGCCGGAAACTATTCCGGGGTTGGTGGAGGGGGGACATATCTTCTACACCGAAGAGGGCGCGTTGAAGCTCCGAGATGCGTTGGCTGACTTCAAGGGCGGTCGGATTGTTGTCACCGTGGGGGTGCCGCACAAGTGCCCGGTGGCGCCGGTAGAATTTACACTGATGGTGCGAGATTGGCTCAACAGTCGTGGCATGGAATCATCTGAGGTGTTGTATACGTATCCCATCGGCCGCCTGCACTCGTTGGAACCGCTCGCAGATTGGGCCTCTGATGTCTTTCAAGAGCGCAATATCGACTCTCGGACGTTCTTTAACACAGAGACCGTTGATCCCGACAACAAAACCATTACAAGCCTCGAAGGAGAAACGGTGTCCTATGACCTCTTGGTCGCGATTCCCCCGCACATGGGGCAAGACGTGATTAAGCGTTCGGAGCTTGGTGATGGGGGAAACTGGATTCCTACGGATCGCTACAGCTTACAGATGGCGGGGACGGACAACATCTACGTCTTAGGCGATGCGACCAACCTGCCCATTAGCAAAGCTGGGTCGACGGCGCACTTCGAAGCTGACGTGGTGTCATCCAATCTCATCAACCGCATCCGCGGCGGTCGTGGGTCCATTCGTTATGACGGGAAAGTGTTTTGCTTTATTGAGGCGGGCAACGACGAAGCGACCTATATCAAGTTCGACTACCAGCATCCTCCCAAGCCGCAGGCGCCGACTGAAATGATTCATTTGTACAAGCTGGCATTCAACAAGATGTACTGGCTCTCGGCAGCCGGCATTTTGTAGGGGACAGCAGTCACAAGGAGGGTTGGCGATGGGCAAGATAGAGGTGGACGAAAATACCCTCAGGGAATTAACCGCGCTTCTGAATGCGATCAAGGATAGCGCAACGTCAGGTTTGGCGGAGCGCATCAGCAACCTCATGGTCTCCCTGGGGGCCGTGGCAGCGGAGGTCGATGCGGGTCCTGCCAGCACGATCGTGGAAACCGCGATGGACAATGCAGATGCCTTGGTGCTAGCCATGAAGCAACTGGGAGATTGGCAGCGCAATGGGACCTGGACCTCTCTCACGGAGGTGGCGTCCTTGGTGTCAGCCTTACGAGACAGCGCTACGCCTCAGTTGGCCGAACGATTGTCGAGTATGGCGATCGGGCTCGGCGAAATTGCCGGTGAGGCAGGTCGCGGCGTGGCCGAGACGGTGCGTGCCGTGGAACATCATGGGGAGAATTTCGCACAGATGCTCCAGCAACTGGGGACTTGGCAACAAGATGGCACATGGGACGCGTTGATGCAGGTTGTGACATTGGTCAAGGGTCTCAACGATTCATTGACCCCCCACTTGGTGGAACGCGCCATGGCGTTTGTCTCCGATGCGGTGATAGACGTCGGCACTGTCCTTGATTCGGGACTTCTTCACGTGGGTGTACGGGCGGCAGAGGTCCTTTCCGAGGTCACTGAGACCGTTGCGGTGGACACGTCGCGCGTAACGTTGACGGGACTGATGCGGAGCTTGAAGGAGCCGGAAATCCAACAGAGCGTAAAGTTACTGATGGGTCTCTTGCGTCGTTTGCCCGAAATAGTCGCGCAAGCAAATTAGCTATCCGATCTAATGAGCCCCCAGCTAACGAACGTCATGGCTGGGGGCGTTCTTTTTAGGAGCGATTATACGGGCATGCGGGATTTTTCGGGCCGGGCAAGACTCCACACGGTGAAGCCACCACTGAGATTGAAGACAGTCGTCCGGCCCGCCTGCCGGAGGATACGTGATGCGAGATAACTGCGGTGACCGCTACGGCAGTAGACGACAATTGTGCGGTTATCGGGGATTTCTCCGAGGCGTTGGCGGAGGTCATTCAGGGGGATGTTTTTGGAACCGGCAATCTTGCCACTCGTGACCGTTTCGTGTTTATCCCGCACGTCCAACAGAAAGGGTGGTTCGGCGCTGGTGAGCCACTGGGCCAATTGGTCGGCGGCCACATTCTCCACCAGGTGTTGTTGATGGTTCGTGGCACTCATGCCGGCGATTACCACGGGATCCTTCGCTGCCCCGACAGGCGGGGCATATGCGAGATCTAATCCCGCCAGATCCTCTACCGTCATGTTCGCGTGAATGGCCGTCGCAATGACGTCAATACGTTTGTCTACGCCGTCTTCACCAGCGGCCTGGGCTCCGAGAATGCGGCCCGTGTCGGGATCGTATAAGAGTTTTATGAGGATGTCCCGCGCGTTTGGATAGTACCCTGCATGATGACCGCGGACTGTGTGTAGAAGACGGTACGAGATCTGCTCGCGTTGCGCAGTTTTTTCCGTGAGTCCAGTCACGCCGACCACATAGGGGGAAACCTGGACGATGCCGGTTCCTAGGGACCCTTTGAGGGTGGCGTCACCACCGGCCGCATTGGTGCCGGCCACACGACCTTCTTTATTGGATACGCCCGCAAGCGCCCACCACCGGGGCCTTTGAGTCACTAAATCCCACTTTTCGACGGCGTCACCAGCCGCGAACACGTCGGGGTGGGATGTCTGCATGCGATGGTTGACACGAATGGCTCCCGTGACGCCCAAGTCAAGTCCCATGGACTGGGCGAGATGGATGGATGGGCGAACGCCCAACCCCATGACCACGAGATCGGTGCTGAGGCTCTGACCGGATGACAAGTCAACCAGGGGATGACCCACGGTCCCCCTAATACCCATAAGGGTATTAGACAATGCCGCTTGGATTCCCAGATGGGGAAAGCGGGTTTCTAAGAATCCTGCAATGTCGTCATCCACGGGTGGCAGGACGTGGGCTGCCTTGTCCACGAGCGTGACCTCGACTCCTCGATGACGGAGTACGTCCGCTATTTCTAAACCAATAAACCCGGCACCAATGATGGCTGCATGGTGCACGGCCTTCGTGTCAAGGTATTCTCGCAGACGTAGAGCATCGGGAACGGTGCGAAGAAAAAACACATCCGGGCGGTCTATGCCAGGAAGGGCTGGGACAATGGCGGTGGACCCCGGCGCCAGTATCAGGCGATCGAACGTCGCATAGTCCGGTTGTCCAGCACGCACAAATCGGAGACGCTTGGCCGGTAGATTCACATCGGTGATTTCTGTATTAACGTGGACGCGGATACGGAATCGGTCCCACAAACTTTCCGGGGTTTCCAGCAAAAGGTCGGCGGCCTCAGCAATCTGCCCCCCCACGTAATAGGGTAATCCGCAGTTGGCATAGGACACATAAGGTCCTTTTTCGTAGAGGGTGATTTCCGCTTCCTCATTGAGACGTCTCGCGCGCGTAGCCGCGCTGGCACCTCCGGCGACGCCGCCGATAATGGCAATTCGCATAGTTTCCTTGCCTCCTAACTGTTCTGGGACCAATATACACCGTGGGGTATATGAGAATCAGGACCAAATGGCCCATTCTGAAAGGGCCTTGTGGTTCCATGCTGAGCGATGGCGAGTATTTTCTGAGCGGATCTCCGTATTGGAGCTCGTAGCTACCGAGCCTTTGTACTTGGAGACATTTGAGGGCGTCTTAAAGCCACGCGACCGCAGATTCTTCTCAGTCACCACTTCTGTTTCTCCGCCTCCCGGCATTGGCTATGAAGTCGTTAAGTTTCTTAACGTTATGATAATATGGGAGAAGACGAATCGTAGGAAACGACGGCCGGAGCGATCCGGTCGTCCCCCTTGAGGTGAGAGATTGAGTCCAACAAAATTACTACGCACATTTATTTGGGAACGTAAGTGGGGGTATTTGGCCGCCGTGGTGGCCATTGGCCTGGCGCAATTTTTTCAGGTTCGCATTCCCCATATTCTGGGTAATTTTATCAATCGGCTGAAACTGGGCGGATCCACACAGCATATCATCTTAGGATTTGCTCTCGAGTTGGCCGTAGTGGCGGCCGGGTATGTGGTTTGTTTCGGGTTCGGGCAAACGCAAGTGGGCCGCTTGGGCCGTACCTGGGAATACGAAATGCGTCAGCACTTGTTTTCCCATTGGGAGACCTTGAGCTCGCGATACTTTCAGCAGCACAGTGTCGGGGACTTGCTGAACCATTCCTTGAACGACGTGACATCAGTCCGCCAAGCGCTGTCCATGGGTCTGAACCAAATTAGCCAGGCGGTATTTCTTTTCATCGCGACCCTGTACATGACGATTCGGACCATCGATCTGAAGCTGACCCTGTTTAGCCTCGTGCCGCTGCTTTTAATTCCCGTGGTCATTGCCATTATCCGCCCTCAAGTCCGCTTGCGCTCACGGTTAGTGCAAGAAGGCTTATCGGACATGTCGGAACTGGCCGAAGAGAGTTTTCAGGCCATCCGATTGATTAAGGCCCAATCCAACGAGTCGATTGAGCAAGGCCGATTCACGGAAAAAACTGAGACCATCGTGGATCGCCAGATGAGCTTGGTTCGCCTTAACACGCTGTTTCAGGCGCTGGTCCCGCTCTTGAGCGGCATTGGCTTCACGGTAGGACTGGTTTACGGCGGCTGGTTGGTCATTCACGGGCAGATTTCCTTAGGCTCGTTCGTCGCCTTTACCGTGTACCTTAGCATGTTGGTGCAGCCGTTGATGCAGTTCGGGATTGTGATTAATCTCTTTCAAAATGCCTCGGCCTCCATCGTCCGCCTCAAGACACTTTTGGGAGAGCAGCCGGACATCGGAGACCCCGAGGAGCCGATTGTGCGCGACGTGTGGCATGGAACGCTCGAGGTCAAAGACCTGACCTTCCAATATCGCGGCGTGGACCATCCGACCCTTTCGGAGGTGAGCTTTCGCGTACCGGAAGGTAGCACCCTCGGCATTGTGGGACGCACAGGGGCCGGTAAAACCACCCTCTTGAACTTAATCCTTCGGGACTACGACCCGCCGCGGGGGACCATCTTGTTTGATGGGGTGGATATCCAGGACATGCGACTTGCCGATCTTAGGCAACAAGTCGCCTACGTTCCTCAGGACGGCTTCCTCTTCTCGACCACCATCGGCCGCAATATCGCATTTTCGAAGCCAGCCGTGGTGCCCGAGGCGGTGGAGACGGCAGCGCGGCAATCGCATATTTGGGACACCATCCAGGAGATGCCGGACGGCATCGAAACGGAAATCGGTGAACGGGGGATTATGCTTTCGGGCGGCCAACGCCAACGCACGGCTATTGCGCGTGCGCTTATCAAGACGGAGGCCAAGCTTCTCATATTGGATGACAGTTTATCAGCCGTCGATACGCGCACGGAAAGTGACATCCTCGGGGTGCTCCGCCAAGTGCGCGGCCAAAAGACGACGATCATTGCCGCACACCGCTTGTCCGCATTGCGGGACGCCGACTGGATTATCGTCCTGGATAAGGGGCGGATTGTAGAGAGCGGGGTCCACCAGGACCTGATTCATCAACCAGGCCTCTACCGCGACCTCTACCAAATTCAAACCGGGGGTGAGCCTGCCCATGCCTAGAGTGGACGATTGGGACGACAAACGGGAAGCGCGTATGAGCGACAGTGCCACCGCCATGCGCCATCTGGTCGGTTATGCGCGGCCATTTCTCGGCGAATTCCTTGTCGTGGTGGGACTGGTGCTGGTTTATATTGTCACCCAGGTCATGCAACCGTGGTTGGTGAAGATTGTCATCGATAAAGATTTAATCGTTCGCCACCCGGCGTTTCGGTCCATTTTAACCATCGGCATCATGTATCTGGGCATCACCATTATCGGGCTCTTTTCCAACTTTACACAGAATCGCAAACTGCAATGGATTGGTCAGCGCATTGTCCGTAATATTCGAAACGACTTATTCCGGCACATTGAGTCCTTGTCGGTGCGATTTTTCGACACCCATGAGACGGGTCGGCTCATTACTAACGTATCCAGTGACACCAACCAAGTGAGTCAGTTTTTCACCAGCTTTTTGTTAAGCCTCATTCAAGACGGTGCCACGCTTTTGTTTGTCATGGGCGCGATGTTGTTGTTGAACTGGAAAATCGCCCTCATGAGCTTTGTCGTCATCCCCATCATCGTTCTCATTTCCGCGCTCTTTCGAAAAAAGCTGCGGGAGAACTATCGCTACACCCGGAGCCGCTATTCCCGGCTCATTGGGTTCACCGCGGAAAATCTGGGGGGCATGCGTATCACCCAAATCTTTCACCAGCAGAAAAAGCAATATGACCAGCATACGGAGTTCAACCGGCGATACACGGAGGGAAATATTAACGAATACAGCTGGTCGGTGCTTTTTAACCGGACGTTTAGTGTACTCGGCAACCTCTCAGTCGCCCTGATGATGTGGGTGGGTGGGGAAGCCGTTTTACACCGCACCATTCAGGTGGGCGTGTTGTATGCCTTTATCTCCTATGTTCAGCAATTTTTCAATCCCATCAACTCGCTGACTCAAAACTGGAACACGCTTCAAACTTCCATGATTTCAGCAGAGCGCATTGGCGGGGTGCTATTAACCAAGCCAGAAATTGAGGATCCGCCGAAGCCAGTCGAGGTCCCATGTGAAGAGCCGGGAGGTCCTTCCGACGTGGAAGGGCGGGTGGAATTCAACCACGTGACCTTCGGCTACGATCCGGAAAAGCCGGTGATTCGAGATATTACCTTCTCGATTCCCCCGCGGTCATTTGTGGGATTTGTCGGGGAGACGGGGGCTGGCAAGAGTACTCTTATGGGCCTGTTGACACGTTTTTACGACGTCCAAGACGGGCTTATTACGGTTGATGGGATCGATGTGCGGTCTTTCCGACAACAGGATCTGCATCGCCTGATGGCCATCGTTCAGCAGGAAGTCAACCTATTTTCGGGGACGGTGCGCGACAACATTCGATTGTTTCGTCCTGAGATTAGCGATGAGGCGGTCGAAGAAGCGGCTGCCATTGCCGGGGCAGATGCGTTTATTCGTGAGTTGCCGGGAGGATATGATGCGCGCATCCGCGCCAAAGGTGCCAACTTATCGTTGGGCCAACGCCAACTATTGGCCTTCTCTCGGGCACTGGCGCTTCAACCTAAAATTCTTATTTTAGACGAGGCGACAGCCAGTCTTGATTCGGCCACCGAGATGGCCCTGCAACAAGGGCTCACCCGCATTGCCGCGGGCCGCACCACCTTGGTGATTGCCCATCGGCTGTCGACCATTCGGCAGGCGGATACCATTTACGTGATGGATCATGGTCGCATTATTGAAGAGGGCAACCATACGCAACTGATGAGTCAGGGTGGGTATTATGCGGAACTGGTGCGTAAATCGGCACCGACCGAACTTGTCGAGCGAGAAGCTTAAGCGGCAGCTAAAGGAGAATCCAGCGATGGCACTTGATCCGAAAGTGGAGATGTTTTTATCCCAATTGCCCCAACAGTCGTAAGCGGATTTAACCGTCGACGAGGCTCGGCGCCGAGATGATGAGGGAGCGGCATTCCTTCAAGCCATGTTCCCGGGGCCCACCATGGAGAGTGCCGAAGATTTCGTAGTTGCGACATCCTTCGGCGACGTCCCCGTTCGCCATTACCGTCCCCAGAAGGTCGCCTTGCCGCACCCGATTGTCTTCTATCATGGGGGAGGATTTGTGCTCGGGAGCATTGCAACCTACCATGGCCTGGTCTCGCGTCTCGCCGACACCCTGTCGGCCGACGTCTTTTCCGTCGATTACACGCGAGCACCGGAAGCGAAGTTTCCTGTGCCCGTGCGACACTGCTATGAGGTGACGCCTCATATCGCCCAAGAAGGCAGAACCTGGGGGTACCATGACGCGAAGGTGGTCGTGGCGGGCGATAGCGCCGGGGGCAATTTTGCCGCAGTGATTAGTCAACTGGCCAAACAGGATGAGACCTTTACCGTCAGCGCGACCCTACTCTTTTACCCCACCGTAGACATGTTGGGTGAAACCGAATCCCGCCTACAGTTTGGTCACGGATACTTGCTGGAGACCGAGGCGATGGTCTGGTTTGGAGCGCACTATCTCTCGGATGCGTCCGACGCCCGCGATCTCCTGGCATCGCCGCTATTGGCCTCCGATATATCTGGGTTGCCGCCTACCTTCATCGCCACGGCCGAATATGATCCGTTGCGCGATGAAGGCGAGACCTATGGCAAGCGGCTCCGCGCGGCCGGGAACCTAGTGGAGATGATTCGTTACGAGGGTGTGATTCATGGATTTTTATCGGTGCCCCTGTTTGACCAGGCGGCGGACCTCCTCAAGCGTAGCCGTGCGTTCCTGACGCGGGTTCTCTAGGCCCCCTAAGGCGGACGCTTTCGGGCCGCACAAGCCCCCCATGCCCCACATACGATATCCCAGTGGGAAATATGTGGAAATGGGGTGATTGGAGTCGCCCGAAAACGTGGTTGGCACTGGCTATATCAGGTGGCGGTGTGGTCCGGATTTATAGTCCCCGGTCTGGATACGCACGTTGCCGGTTTGGCTGGGAATCGGTCTCACCTCGCCCTCTTTTCTTTCATGAACTGGCCCTGGTCAAGCATGGCTCTGGCGGCTACGGTCTTAATTTGGGGACACCAGTTTCCGCTGCTAGACCGTACCTACGTTGTGGCGGGCGTGGCGGGGTCAGCGGCCGTGGCGCGTGTGGCCCCAGCGTTAGCTGAGGCGACCAGTGAGGGTGGAGCGGGATTAAAGCGCTCGGTGTCACAAGCGGCGCACGCCAGCCGTCGAGCCATGGGTTGGGCTTTGGTGTCATTTCTCACCATTCCATGGATTGGCCCACATCAAATCCGTCTTGATTGGTTGGCGCTGGCCATCCCGGCGTCGTTTGCCGGTCGGGCGCTCTGGGAACCCTGGTGGTGGCACTTGAGCTGGAATATAGCCGGGTGGTTTACCCGCTCCGGTTGATGATGAGGGTGTGCCGTGAGTGGCACACCTCTCACTCATTTGGGGAGGGCAAGGGGGCCGGAAGCCTTGAGGCCACGCCCCAAGGAAGAAACACGGCTAGACTCACCACCACCACCGCTACACTTCCCCAATCGGTATTGACCCAGCCCTGGTGGGTCAAAAAGGTCATGGCCGTCAGAAAGAGGATATAGGCCATGTACCAAAGCGCGTTGGTCCAATCC
>JAKADW010000284.1 GCA_021820165.1 Bacillota bacterium | reverse complement strand
GACCCAAGCCGACTTTGTCTGTCAACGTTGCGGATACACGGATAACGCGGACCACAATGCCGCGGTAGTGATTGCCCAGCGCGGCATCATAAAACTTCTGTCCGGCGATCCGCTCACAAAGTCTCACAAAACCACGCGGATTTCTCGAAAACTAGGCCCGTGGGAACCCCAGTCCGCGACGTTGAGTCGAAGACGTGGGCATTCCCACCACCGACGCTATCACCCTACCACGACCGGCATCCCGGCAGGATATGCTACGGAGATACCAAGACCAGTACTTAAACCGGCGTCCACGTTAGATGGGTAGTCAATGCAAATGACTCAAAATCGCCTCTTCTACACCATTTAGGTGATGCAAGACCGCATGGCGTGCCCGCTCCGGGTCCCTACTTTGAATCGCCGCAATAATGTCCTTATGATCCTCGACTGACTGATGGGCCCGTCCCGGAATGGCTAGACTTTGTTTTCTTACGGTATCCAATAGATCCAGCAAATTAAGCATCATGCGGCCGGCAATGGGGTTATGCGATGCGGCCACTAATGCCGTGTGAAAAGATTGGTCGGCATCAGCGGCAGCCTCGAGGTCTACGCTACTCTCCGATACCACGGTGGCCGCCTCTTCAGTTAATCGGACTAGCAGGGCGCGCTCGGCGTCGGAGGCTCGAATCGCCGCCCATTCGGCGGCGGCAGATTCAAGAGCTTTACGTACTTCAAAAAGCGCGGCCACCGTGTCCGAGCGGACCACGAAGGGCGCCCACAGCGCATTCCCAAGGGCCGTCCCTTGCGTGCCCTGCACAAAGATGCCGCGGCCATGTTGAATCGAGATAACGCCGAGTCCCGCCAAAGTCCTTAACGCATCCCGCACCGTGGTACGCGACACATTGAGCTGCATCGATAACTCGCGCTCAGTCGGGAGTTTGTCACCCGCCACCAGCTCACCCGATTCGATTTTGCTCAAAATGTCCTGCACAATGCGATCCCGCAACGAGATATTTTGCGAAATTTGCTCAAACATGGGTGCCCCCCGGATGTCTAGACGTGTCAAGATGATCCACACCCAATTTGTCGGCTAAGCCCGTAAGGTCATGAAGAAGATCCGTGTCCAGGGGAATCCCCCGGTCAAGAGATTCTCGGCGGGTTGCATTCGAACGCTCTCCGGGCAATCGAATACTCGCGCCCTCGATCGGCGGCACTTGACGAATGTTCCGTTCAAGGTCTAATAGTGCCTCATAGAGAGCATCAACCGGTCCGAATCCGGCGGGATTTAAGGCCCAAAAGAAATGTCCCACGTCGGGTGCCCCGGAGTAGTCGTTGTAGGGGTTTTTGACTTGAGGCCCCACCGCCGCCCCCGATAAAATGCCGGAGAAAATTTCCACCACAAGCGCCAAAGCGTATCCCTTGGAACCCGCCATGGGCAACACCGCCCCTTTTAACGCCCTCGCGGCATCGGTGGTAGCTTGTCCCTGTTCATCGATCGCCCATCCGTCGGGAATCGGCTCGCCAAGCCGCGCTGCTTGAATAATGTTACCACGCGCCACCACCGAGGTGGCCAAATCCACCACAATCGCAGGCCGACTTTCTCCGCGTGGAATTCCAAAGGCGATCGGGTTGGTGCCTAAAAATGCCTTACGACCACCCCAAGGGGGAATGCCCGGCGGAGAATTGGTGAGAGCCATTAAGATGAAACCGCGGTCGGCCGCTTCCTCACAGTAGGCACTCATGGCGCCCGCGTGATTGGAGAGATGTACCGCGGCCACACCCATTCCATGGTTCTCCGCTAGGGCAATCGAGTGCTCCATGGCGCGCCACGCTACGACGGGGCCGAGACCGTTATCCCCATTAATGCGGGTCACGATGGGGAAAGCGCCCGGCTCCGGCCGTATATTGGGTCGAGGATTCATCACCTCTTTTTCTAAACGGCTGGCATATAACGGCAACCGACTCACCCCATGGGTCTGACGACCCGTAAGGTCCGCCTCCACTAAGACATGCGCCGCAATGCGCGCATCCTCTCTCGGCACTCCCAGAGCCACAAAGACTGTTTGCACAAAATCATCAAGATGCTTTTGATCCACGTATTGCACGTCGATACGGGTTGCCATCTCCATCTAACTGCTCCTTCGCAATAAAATACGCACTCTGGTATGCCCTATCTGACAACGCTAGCTCGCGGAGCCTGATTCGCCAGGACCCGACTGACGTCATCCGCCACTAAGCGGGCCGTTCGGACCCCGGCTTCTTGGGTCAGGCCTGAAATGTGTGGGGTGAGCATAATGCGCGGTTCGCTCAACAGGGGATCGTTAGCGAGAGACGGTTCAACTTCTCGAACGTCGAGCAGGGCCCCTTGTATGGCATGAGACCGGATGGCCTTCAACAGTGCTGCCTCGTCCACGATGCCGCCGCGTGCGGTATTGATAAGGTAGGCGGATGTTTTCATCTGGGCCAAGGCCTCATGCCCAATTAGGTGCCGTGTTTGGGGTGCCAACGGCACGTGTAGACTCACAAAATCCGACTCACTCAAAAGCCTATCCAACTCCACCAACTGCACCTGCCCTTCCATTGCCGTCCAATGCGTCGGTAACCGGACCGGATCGCTGGCCAAGACCGACAGCCCCAGGGCGCGGGCGCGTAGCGCAAGCCGTTGCCCAATGTCTCCGAGCCCGACGATCCCGAGCGTCTTGCCATAGAGTTCAAATCCTCCCAGCGTCCGGTTCCAATGGCCTTGCCTTACATCCTGATCCACGGAGACAAGTTGGCGGCTTTGACTAAAGCAATAGGCGAGAACGAATTCGGCCACCGCAATCGCGTTAGCCCCTATCGCGGCCACAACCTCTATATGACGACGTTTGGCCGCCGCTACATCAATATTATCCAGTCCCACCCCAAGTCGTCCAATCACACGCAACATTTTGGCTTCGTCCAGCAGTTCGCTCGTCACCCGGGTCTGATTGCGCACAACAAGGGCCTCTGCGGAAGACAACTGGGCAACGAGAGACTCTGGCCGGTCCCAGAGCTCCGGATCGTAAACGACTTCACCGACTGTCTGTAGAAGGGACACCCCCTGGGGGTCCATCATTTCGGCAATCACGATGCGTTTCATGGCGTTTGTTCCTCCAATAATCGAGCAAGGCCAAGCCCCCAAACCGGGAACTTAGCCTCACTCGGTTTGTCACTCTCTTTATGCGCTCCGATAAAGCTTGGTGAGGACAAACTCTTTGTGACCGAGAACCTCGGA
>JAKADW010000283.1 GCA_021820165.1 Bacillota bacterium | reverse complement strand
CCGATCTGAAACAAAAGGTCCGCCAGCATCTCCAAAATCTCCGGGCTCTCTTTTACCTCTTCAGTCGTCCACCCGTTCACTGGCTTCACCTCCCCCGGGTCGCATGGGGTGCTCCCGATAATAGCGCCACTTATCCCGCAAATACTTGTAGTCATCGGTGGTCCGGTAGCTCTTAACCGTCTTCTGAAACCCATCCCGGTCCTTAAATCCTAATTGATGAATATGATCCCGTCGCACCACCCACAGGTTGGTATAGGACTCACGGCGGAAAAAATTCTCCTCGGCCAAGGCCAACGCCATGTCCGGCGAGGAGGCAAGCACATTGAAGACATGGACGTGGGGACTCATGGAGTCGGGCTGAGCAAACACCTCATAGACATCAAAGTCTAAATGCGCCATCCTTCTTGCACCTCCTAAACCGCCATAGACGAGCGGGATATCATGGCTCGAACCCACTCGCCTTCCGCATAGGTGGTGGAGCGAAGCCCCAACCGGGCAACCGACCGGGGACCCTGGTTGTTGACAATTGCCCGAAACTCATTCCAATCCGGCTGCTGGTAGGTCCATTCCTTGGTTTCTGGATCCTGGCGCAACGTGGGATCGGGGATTGTGAGACCTAACGACCAAATGCGGTGGACATATTTGGTAAAAAAGCGTTGCCGAAGCTCCTCATTCGTCTTGGAACGAATTCGCCAGCGAATGTTCCGTAATTGATTGGTCGACAGTTGGCTCTTTTCGGGCGGGCCAAAAAACATCAAGAGGGCTGGCCACCAACGGTTCAACGCGTCTTGGAGCATGGCCCGCTGCATAGGCGTGCCTTCGGCCAATGCCATGCAAATGCTTTCCCCATGTTGGATATGGAATCCTTCTTCTTCGACAATGCGTTGCAAGGCCCGCGCGTAGGGCGCATAAGAGCAGGTTAACGACATCCCTTGGGTGATAACGGCTGCCCCGTCAACCAGCCAGCCGATGATCCCGGCGTCAGCCCAGGTCGGCGTGGCCATGTGGAACACGTTATGATATTTGAGGCGCCCCGAAAACAAGTCACTCATGATATCTTCGCGATTTTTGCCCCAAGGCCGCATGAGATCCTCAGCCACGCGAATCAAGAGTTGACCGTGTCCGACCTCATCCTGCACCTTGGCGGTAATCGCCAAACGTCGATACAAAGTGGGCGCCCTCGGCACCCATTCCTTCTCCGGCAAAGCTCCCATGATTTCACTGACCGCATGCATGGCAATGAGCCGCACCAGTTGGTTTCGGTATTCCTCAGGCATCCAGTCCTCAGCCTCAATGCGGTCGCCCCGGTCGATCCGTTCAAGGAAATAGGCTTCCTGATCGCTCATGACCTCGTCTGCCATGATATCCCCTCCCCCAAACCAAGCATTTGCTTATCTTAATCTTAGATTATGCCGCACGCGTCAGGGTGTCAATTAGCCCACGCCCAAAACACGCCGAACCAAGAGAACATAGATCTCGGCGATCTCCTCGGCAGACAGCCGGCCCTCCGGCCGAAACCATCGACTCATCCCATTGAGTGCAGATAAGATGAAAAGTCGCGCCAACGTCTCGTCCGGCACGCGAAATATTCCCTGCTCCATGCCCTCTCGGAGCACCTGATCCCACCATCGCTCATATTCCCGGCGAAGTTGCCTCGCGGCTATCCGCGTCTCTTCGGGCAGTTGACTATCATCATCGAGGTAGACTCGCGCCCAGGCCTTTGAAGCGCTCATTACCCCCATATGCGCACGAATCATGGCGGCTAACTTGTCTATCGGATCGAGGGTTTCACGTGCCCAAGGGCCGACGGCACTGCTGAAATCGGCCGCCGCACGACGGACGATTTCGAGATATAAATCCTCTTTAGTCTCGATGTGAGCGTAGAGGCTACCCGACAATACCCCCGCCTCTTCCGCAATGTCACGAACCGTGGTCGCCCGAAAGCCTTTATCGGCAAAAAGACGTGCCGCCGCGGAAACGATGGCATCCCGACGACTCTTACGCGCCATCCGGAGATGCCCCCACCAGTCGCTTGACGGCCGCGACCCCGTCGAACGCGCGCTCTACTGTGTCGGCCAAAACGGTGACGTGGCCAACTTTTCTCCCCGGACGCATCTCCTTCTTGCCATACCAGTGGAGCGAGGCTCCCGGTACATTGAGCACCCGATACACCTCGTCATACCCGCCCGGAAAGTCTTCCCCCATGAGATTGGTCATCGCAGCCGGGCTTACCAACAAGGGCTCAACCACCGGCCAGCCCGCCACAGCCCGCATATGTTGTTGAAATTGTGACGGCAGCGCGCCTTCAATGGTCCAGTGCCCCGAATTATGGGGACGGGGTGCCATTTCATTGAACAAAATCCGGCCGTTAACGGTCACGAAATATTCCAACGCCATCACACCCACCAAGTCCAACCCGGCCGCCATTGTCCGGGCTTCTTGTTGTGCCTGCCAGGACAATTCCTCTCCGATGGGTGCCGGAGCGAGACTATAATCCAAGATGCCGTGCGCGTGATGGTTTTCCGTCGCGGGGTAGGTCACGGCCAGTCCCGTCTGGTCCCGAGCCACCACCACCGACACTTCCCGTTCAAAATCAACTCGCCGCTCATAAATGAGTGGAGTGCTCCCCCCACCCAATTCTTCGAAGGCCCCGAGGGCTTGGTCCAGCGATGCCACGGGCACCTGCCCCTTCCCGTCGTATCCCCCTTCCGCCGTCTTAAGAATGGCCGGAAGGCCCAGTTCCTCGACCGCCCGGTGGACGTCCTCCACGGTCGCGAGGCCGAGAAAGGGGGTGGTGTGAAGGCCAAGACGTCGGGCTGCCTCCTTTTCCCGGAGCCGATTTTGACTCACGTAGAGAAGCTCTGGCGACGGAAAGACGGGCCTTTCCTGCTGAATCGCCCGCACCGTGGCGACAGGAACATTCTCAAATTCATACGTTACATGCTGCACCCGATGAAGGAAGCGCCGGCGTGTGTCCAGATCGTCGAACGGGGCGGCGAGTGCCTCGTCAGACGCTTCTCCGGCGGGACCCGGCGCCGGGTCCCATACCACCGTGTGAAGCCCCAGGGACCGGGCGGCGAGCGCCATCATGCGCCCAAGCTGTCCGCCTCCTAAGATGCCAATGGTTCCTCCCACGGGCACTACTCGAGCGGCCATGCTCCAACCCTCCCGTCCTGTTCTAGCACTTTCTCCTGCATCGCTTGTCGGTATTCCTGAAGCCGCTCACGCACCGCCTCGTCAGTCACCGCCAAA
>JAKADW010000282.1 GCA_021820165.1 Bacillota bacterium | reverse complement strand
GTAAATTCTAAACGATACCCCGAGTAAGGCCCCTAACAACGTACTACCCAGCACAATGAGTGAGACGGATACCGCGGGTATCGTCCAGAAAAAGATGTGTAATCGGAGGCCTTGGCGATTTTGTAAGGCCAAAACCGCCACTAATAAGGCGATTCCTAAATATATGGTCAGACGACGCATGGGCGATTCCTCGTTTCTTTCGATTTTACCTGGCCGCAACAGCGGTGATGGGTCAATCCCGATTGGGCTTCTTTCGCGACTCAGCCGCAGTGCGAGTGGGTCTTGGTGCGCATCGCTTAGGCATAGGGATCGTTATATCGTGCGAGATTGGCCACAATTATCATGCGTCACGTCCCTCTCGATTATCCGAGTCTCTGCACTCCCGCCTGGATGGAATCACCCAGATTGTGCTCAATGGTCTTACGGGTCATCGGGTGTAGTCGCTATGTGCCGCGTAGATCCGGCCCGCGGTCGCGTACGGTTCCGATCGCGACCCGATGCTGGTCGGTGTGGTCGGGCCCTACGCACCGGCTGAATAGATACGCTTCGCCCTGAGGCGTAATTTCCCAGTAGCCGCGCACGACTTTAGTGACCAATTGATGCTCTTCGGCTCGTAATAGCGTATGCGTCACGGTATTGTGCCAACGCGCGATTTGGGGTCTTTGCAGGAGTTCTTGGTCCCGGTGGTTTAGCATGGGACGAACCAAGGGCTCCATGGCCAGCAACAGGTCTTTACGCTTCATGGGCGCATGGTGGGAGAGGGTATCAAGGACGGGGCACAAAAAAGCGCGCATCGGGGTTTGCAGGTGCGGCTTAATCCGATCGTACCATTCGCGCCGAAATTGACCATCTTCATGCATGGGATCTTCTGCGCTGCAATGCTCATCGTGGTGGGCACGCACCCAATTCAGCATGGCATCTTGCGTGTTTTGTAATGTGCTCCGCAAGGTATCCAGGGTTTTGGTTTCTCCAAACAATTCCGCGACGGAGTCGAGGTCATGTTCTTGGAGACGTACAGCTATATTGTGGGTAACTTGTTCGTAATAGTCGTCCAGGATGCCCTCTACCAAATCGATAGCGGTTTCCAATTCGGTTTCCCAACTCAAGGGACTCTCGTTCGACGTAATCGAAGCATCTATCATTGGTTGTCCGCTCCTTTCGGGTTAGACTCGATAATTATCCTGGTGTTGCATGGTGGTCCACGGCCAGTACCTGGGCGCCGCTATTTTGCATTGTGGGTGCGAGCGGGCCATCGGGAAATTACCCCGTTTCTTTCTTTTTATTGGTCCGGTGTGCACGGGAATCTGGGATCCCGGGTTGGGTGCAGTGAAGCACTTGCAGGACATCCCCCACACGCTGCGAGTCTCCTAGAATTTCGGTACATACCATTATGGCTTCAAGGGCTTGGGCCCGCGAGGGTCCATGGGTGAATAGAATACGCATGCTAGATCACCGCCCCTCTTCCGCCTGAAACGGATTTTCCGCCAAGGCATGGTCGAGAAGAAAACGCAAAATCTCGGAAGGAGGTTGTTGTGTGGTGCGTGCTAAATGGCGAATTTGGTGGACTTGGCGTCGATATAGGTTATATTCGACGCGACACAAGTCTTGGGGATTCTTCATCTGGGGACTCCTTAACCTTGCAAAGCATACCGAACGGTCACACAACCGTCCGCGACGTACCGATCTGAGAGAGAATGGCCGCAACGTGCAGAGGTGGTAAAACGGTCTAGTAGGGAATGAGGTGTTAAACCTAGTGTAGCACACATATGGATCAATATGTCGAAAAAATGGAAATAATTTCCGCGCCCGGTTTGATAACGGGCTGCGGAAATGAGGTAGCGAGCGCGTTGTGGCGTTGCACCATATATGCTAGCGAAATCTTAATGAGGACGATAAGTTCTGAAGGGATTCGCCCCGATCTGACAAGCTTTGAGGTGCATCACGGTTTTGGTCACATCGGGCCGGATCTGGCGGAGAAGGCTTCGGCCATTATCGCGGAGCGAGGGCATCGTCTGCGTAAGACTTCAACAATCGAATGAGATCTTTCACCACGTCAATAGCGCTTGGGCTGAGCCCATGCTGAAGGAGAAGTTGTAAGATGGTTTCCTCAATATCATCGGCAGGGAGTGCAGGCATGGTGGGCATGATTTGGGCCAAGGGGACTTCGAGCGCTTGAGCGATCGCAATCCATTGCAAAATATCGACTTCAACCGCCCCGGCTTCGATGTGTTCGATGTCACGGCCAGCAATGGGCGGTTCGCCGGCAAGATCTAGTTGTTCTGAAGCTTTTTGCGCCAATTCGACCGGGGACCAGTGTCGGGTTTCACGCCAGGCACGTAACGCACGGCCGGTGTGGGGTTGTCTCATCCCCACCACATGCGCATCAAAGTGCTCCAAGGTCCATGTTAAAAGACTCCGGGCTCGTTCGACTGCGCTGGCATCGGACGGGAAGGATTCTTCATGAAGCGCGAGTGTTTCGACCACCCATGCCCACACGGGTGTCGTATCGCCAGATCTGGGTGTGGCGAGACCAGGTAAAGCGAAGAGCTCCACACACTGCTGATACAGAGCCGCGACGTTTGGATCTTCGGCGAGGGCTTCGGCAATGGTGTGCGTCATGCGCACCCCGAGGTCAAAGTACAGACGAGGTCCCATCGAATGTGGTGTCTCATCTTTTCCTATAGGATTCGATGGGATGGCGGTGAGCCAACTGACATTATGGGCATCACTCCACCAAGGGCAGCCATAAAACGGAGCGATATTCCGTAAAAAGGTAGCAGAGGGTTTAATTTTGTCACGTTCGATGACAGACAGCGAACTTTGGTGTCGTCCGCTCTTGGCGGCAATGAAATCCATGGTCAAACCGCGGGCCATGCGCGTGCATCGCAAGGTTTGTCCCAATGTGAGTGTCCATCGCTGTGTCATACCTGCCTCCAGTTTTTAGTGGGCTTGGGGCGTGGGAGCTCCCGCCACTGGAGGGAGCTCAAAATGGTTTTCTCAAGCTGTTCTACAGAGCCCAATTCGTTAAAGACTGGGATCTGACGCCTGACCTTAAAGGTTGCCTAACCTGGCATTCTCCAGAACCCCAGGTTTTAATCCTTAGATGTGGGGCATTTTGCCTCTTGGCGCAGGTCATTGCACTAGGATATCTGCTGGATGGTCTTGTGCCACGACTCGCTGTCGTGGTCTCCTGCATTATTAAAGGGGAGTTCTCGCGAACGACTTTAGGTGCTAAGACGGAAAGGAATTCTAAA
>JAKADW010000281.1 GCA_021820165.1 Bacillota bacterium | reverse complement strand
TCCAATATGTACATTAACTTTAGTATGCCATATCTGAAAATGACTTGCTAAAGCACTCCCCATCAATAAAATCCGGGGGTTCTAAAAAGCCGCACACGCGCAGCGGCTCTTACGCCCGTTTTCGCGGGCGTGACATCATCCTCTGTCTTATGTTCCGACAGGATTCCTTACTCGGACGACCCACTCTGACTTGGGTCGCTCAGATAGCGGCCCAAGGACTAGGGCACAGGCCTTCGTCCTTGGGGCGGTTCCGCAGAGGGCCAAGACGGATGCGTCTTGGCGACTTAGAGGGCATTGTCTTCCACAAAACGGGCCAAGTACGCACGGAACAGATCGCGTGGAATTGTGACGCCGCCGTCACCGGCATGGATGTGCTCGGCGACCAGCTTCAGGCCCCCGCCATCTCTTTCAGCCTTGCGGGTCACCAGCGATAAAAACACCTGCGGGGCACGAACACCCGATCGATCGGTCAAACATCTTTTGAAAGGCTCGGTCGCTCAACTTTTCTCTCGAGGTCGTCGCGCTCTGAGCCATGACGCGATTCGCCAGCTGCCCATGGAAAGTCTTTCGGTGGGCGTCTTCCTGCCGGAAGAGTGCCTGGAGCCACCCAACCGCGTGCTGCCGACTCTGTTGAACCGAGCGCCTGGCTGGGATGGCCTGACCGCTGGCGTCATAGCAATCCAGATTGTTAGCGAACCAGATGGCGCTACACTGGACCGATTTCCGCGTGGTCGCGGACCACCTCCGCGGCAAATGCCGGGATTCCGCCTGCCTCTCACCGACGATGGCAATCGTTGCGGGGACTGGACTTCTATCAAGTCCACGCGCCCAGGGTCTCCGGTCGATGGTCTTTTTGCTGGTCAACATTCTACCGGATCTCCTTCACGAGCTTTTTTCGTGCCATTGCGTCGTCAATAGCGGCTTCCAGCGCGTAGCGCATGCTTTCGTCGTGCACGATGCCGCGCCCCGCGATATCAAACGCGGTGCCATGGTCGACCGAGGTGCGGATGAGGGGAAGCCCAATGGTCTGGTTGACACCGGTATCGATCCCCAGCATTTTGATGGCGATGTGGCCCTGGTCGTGGTAGAGTGCGATGACCGCGGCAAATTCGCCGGCCGCACCACGCGCGAAGACCGTATCCGCCGGAAGCGGCCCAATCAGATTCAATCCCTCGGCACGCGCCGCTTGGACGGCGGGTGCCAACAAGTTCGCCTCTTCCGTCCCGAAGAGCCCCCCATCTCCGGCATGAGGATTTAACCCGGCCAACGCAATCGGATGATCATGCATCCCTAGTTGCTGGAGATACTGGTCGGTAAGCTTTACCACGCCAACAATCCGCTCCACACTAAGGGCAGGAATAATGGCGCTAAAAGGAATGTGGGTGGTGACATGCACAACCCGAAGACGCTGATTTTTTAGCATCATGGCGTAGCTTTCGGACCCGGAAAGCTTAGCCAACGCCTCGGTATGCCCGGGATACCGTACCCCCGCTAATTCCCACGCCTTTTTATGAATTGGGGCGGTGCAAATGGCGTCAATCTGCCCCTTCATGGCCAAGGCCACAGCACGCTCGACATAGTCAAAAGCCGCGCGGCCGGAAATCGCGGCAACCTCTCCGAAGGGAAGGTCATCCGGCACGTTGCCGAGATCGAGTACGGAAATGACGTCCTGTATCGGCGCCTCGTCGTTCTGAACCGGGTGGAGCCGAATCTCGGAATCGAGGCGACCCTGTTTCGCCAAAATGGCCGAAGCCTTCTCCAAGCGGCCTAAGTCGCCGATGATGACGGTCCGCACATCCTTCCGGTCCGTCGCACGGGCGGCCGCTAAGAGAGATAATTCGGGACCGACTCCAGCCGGGTCGCCCATGGTAATCCCAATGGTTACCGTCTCATTCATGAGGTCACGCTCCTTCTTTCCGAACAGTGTCTCGCAAATCGGTGATGAACCCAATCGAAGAAGTCCGGGCCACCGAACGCCCCCGACTTCGTGATGAAGAGCAGCGGCTGACCTTCGATGTCCGCCACACTTAATACCACCCCGGGAGCCAATTCTGACTTAGGCCGAAGCGCTGCGACCGAAAGATGCCGCAAAAATCCCAAGGCCGTGTCTCCACCCGTGGCTATGACAGCCAGACGCCGACCGTGGCCCAGCTCCCGCTGAACCTGGCTTGCCGCGACATGAACCATGGCATCCAACACGCCGCTGGCGCCTTGGATACGGTCTATAGGGGTCGTTAGCATCACCGCCCGGGCGTTGGGATGGATTTCAACAGGAGCGGACCCAATAACCGGCTTCCACACCTCCCACGATCCGCCCGTTTGTGCCCGGATTACCTGCTCGCGGGTTGTCGGATGCAGGGAGCCCACCAGCGCCAGTATCTGGTCCACGGGCCCAAGTGAATCATGTGGGTTGGGCACCGTCCGACCCGAAATCCAGATCTCCCCTAAAGCACGGGCTAATCCAGCGGAACCGACCGGCAGCACTTCTGGATGCGCTGTCAGATACCTCGCCAGGCGGTCCAAGTCGTCGGAGGTTTGGGCGTCCACCACGTAGATACCCACGGGATGCTCGACTAGCGAAAGTTGATCGAAGGGCAAGGCCTTGACCGTGCGTCGGGAGGTTCGGCGCAAAATCTCCACGATGTTCCCCGATCCCATCGGGTTTTCCGGATCCTGTGCCAATGCCGTTTGCTCAAGAGGACGGCCATGAACGTAAAGATGTCCTCTGACGACCGTTCGCCCATTTTCTGGAAAGGCGGGACAGACGAGCGCACTGCGATACCGCGATGTGCCCTCCATGACGGCATCAATTTGCGCCCCAACCGGCCCCCTTAGCGTCGAATCGATCTTCATGTACAACCGCTCTGTCCCCGAAAGACAGTCCACCACCCGGGCCCTTGCGTCGGTTGCATGCGCATGGCGGTCGTTGATATTCCATGCCACAACGTCTATCGTGTCCTGAGACAGAGGGTTATCGGTATGGCTGTCGGGCCGCACGACGGTTGAGGCTCCCCGCAGTTGAAAGACCACGGCTGTATCCAGAGCACCACTTAAATCGTCAGCCAATATCGCAATCATCGGGCACCTCGCACGGGTTCTACATCGGCCGTTTCAATCACCTGCGGCACCTGGCTCAAGACAATGTCTCGGAATTCTTCCGGAATCACGTCAGTCACCAACACGTCAACCTCGGAAAGCGCTTTATACGCTCTGAGACCAATATCGACAAATTTGCTATGGTCGGCCAACAAGACCACGGTCTTGGCA
>JAKADW010000280.1 GCA_021820165.1 Bacillota bacterium | reverse complement strand
GCCGGCATGACTGGGACCGCGGTGACAGAAGAAGAAGAATTTCGCAAGATTTACGGGCTCGATGTTATCGTGGTGCCGACTCACCGCCCCATGATTCGAAAGGACTTCCCTGACGTAGTGTACAAGACTGAGGCGGCCAAGTTTCGGGCGGTGGTTCGAGAAATCCGCGAGCTCAACCAGTCTCAGCGACCCACACTAGTAGGTACGGTGAGCATTGAGAAATCTGAACTATTAAGTGAAATGCTGAAGGCAGAAGCGATTCCTCACACCGTGCTTAACGCTAAGTATCACGAGCAAGAAGCGGAGATTATTTCTCATGCGGGACGGATTGGGTCGGTGACCATCGCCACTAACATGGCCGGTCGTGGGACCGACATTGTGCTGGAAGACGGCGTTCCGGCTATGGGTGGGCTACACATCATCGGCACCGAGCGGCATGAATCCCGCCGTATCGATAACCAGTTGCGCGGGCGATCCGGGCGGCAAGGGGACCCCGGCTCGTCTCGATTCTATCTTTCTTTAGAGGATGACTTCCTCCGTCTGTTTGCCGCTCCGACGTTGGCGGGTCTGATGGACCGCCTAGGGGTTCAAGAAGACGAGCCGATTGAAAGCGGCGTCTTGAGCCGGGCCATTGAATCGGCGCAGAAGAAGGTCGAGGCACGGAACTTTGATGCCCGTAAGCAAGTGTTGCAGTACGACGATGTTATGAATCTACAGCGCGAAGTGGTGTATAAGCAGCGCCGGGACATTCTCACCAAAGGGAACCTACGTGAGGATGTGCTACACATGCTCGATGGTCTCATCGAGGATGGCGTGGCTATGTATTGTCCGCAAAATCTCCATCCCGAGGAATGGGACATTGGGACGTTACTTGACAGTTTCGAAGAATTCTTTTTGCCCAAAGGCTTAATGGACCCAGTGCCATTACTAGGTCAGAGTCGGGAAGAACTGCAGTCCGCCATCTATGAAGTGGGCCGAGAGCTGTACGAGCGCAAGGACGAGGAATTTGGGGCTGAAGCCATGCGCGAGTTAGAGCGCATGATTTTACTACGCGTGGTGGACTCCAAGTGGATGGAACACTTGGACGCTATGGATGCCTTGCGTGAAGGTGTAGGACTACGCGCCTATGGGCAGCGAGATCCGCTGGTGGAGTATAAAAAAGAAGCGTACGAGATGTACCAAAATATGCTGGGCGCGATTCGGGAAGAAGTGATCCGAGTGCTGTTCCATCTTCAGGCTGCCCCCGAAGAGGAAATCACCATGATGCAACAGCCGGTGGCGACGGCGATCGCGGAACAGCACGGGGATGACGTGGAGCCTGTTAGACCCTTTCAGGTCATTCAGGGCGGGCAATCTAGTAAGCCTCAAGCCAGAGGCGGGGAGCTGGGTCGAAACGATCCCTGCCCTTGTGGCAGTGGGAAAAAATATAAACGATGCCATGGGGCCGCAAGCGAGGAGTAGGGGTCGGTCGCCCTTCGATGACTCTGGCATAAAAGGCGGGATGTTTAGTGTTACATGATGATATCGTATCGTTACGCGAAGAAATGCAGTCGGTTTTAGCCCGTGTCAGGGGGTCTCTTTGACCACGATGGGCGAGAAACCGAAAAGAAGAACTTAGAAGCGGCAATGGGGGATCCGGAATTCTGGAACGAACCAGAGCGTGCCGAACGCATTACCAAGCAATTGCGTTTGGTCGCGGGTCCCTTGGACCAGTTTATTCAGCTTAAGGGTGCCGTGACCGATTGGTGCGAACTCGCAGATCTGGGGCGCGAGGAAGATGACGTATCTCTTTTGCGGCAGCAATTAGCGGAGGCAGAGTCACTGCTCGCCAACTTAAGGCAATTTGAATTGACGTTGATCTTACGGGGCCCTTACGATGGAGAGGACGCCATCCTTACCTTGCATGCAGGAGCGGGCGGCACGGAAGCGCAAGATTGGGTCCAAATGCTGTTGCGGATGTATGTGCGGTGGGCCGAGCGGCGTGGGTTTCGGGCTGACGTTATTGACCAACTGGCTGGCGAGGAAGCGGGCTTAAAGAGTGTCAGTCTTGAGATTCGGGGTGATAAGGCGTTTGGATTCTTGCGCCCGGAGCGGGGCGTCCATCGTCTGGTACGGATCTCGCCTTTTGATGCCTCCGGGCGGCGACATACCTCGTTTGCCTCCGTCGAGGTGATTCCTGATCTGGAAACCGACGACACCATTGAAATTCGTTCGGACGACTTAAAGGTGGATACGTATCGGGCATCAGGCGCAGGCGGTCAGCATATTAACAAGACGGAGTCGGCCATTCGTATTACTCACCTGCCAACCGGCATTGTGGTCAGTTGCCAGTCTGAACGCTCCCAGCACTCCAACCGAGAAACGGCGATGAAGATGTTACGTGGGAAACTGGCCGAATTGAAGGAACGGGAGTGGGAGCAGCATATGGCGGAGGTACGGGGGGTCCAAGCGGATATTGGGTTTGGGTCTCAGATCCGGTCTTACGTCTTTCAACCCTACACCATCGTACGTGACCATCGCACTCGATTTGAGGTGGGAAATGTCCAAAGCGTGATGAATGGTGAAATTGATGGGTTCATCGAAGCCTATCTGCAAGACGAAGCCAAGGGCTCGCTCATGCCGGAGGATACGAGTTCATGAGCCGTACCATCAAAGTGTTGGTGGTGGCGGTATTGTTGTTAGCGGGGATGCAATGGTTCCTACCGCGATGGGTGGCCAGCCAGATGGCGGCCCGGATCGCGGTATTTGACCATGGCCCCAAACCGAACGTGTCACTCACCGCCATTCCTTTTTGGTACCTTCTAGAAGGCAATTTCCAGGATCTATACGTAAGTGCCCATCAAGTGACGGTCGGGCCGGTGGAACTGGCAGCGGTACAAGTGGACTGGCAAAATGGCGGCCTGTCCACGAGTGCATTGACCCACCAACAGCTTAAAGTCACGAGAGTTGGTAAAGTGGCCATCACCATTACCGTGGATGAGACCGCCCTGGCCAAATTTTTAGCGCAACAAGGAAAATTTCAGAATCCCACCGTACAGATACAACCCTCAGGAGTCGCGATAACGGGACGGGTGTTGTTAGGGGGGGTATATATCCCGCTAGACACCAAGGGCAACTTAGTGGTGTCTTCAGATAAGAAGAGCTTAATCTTTCATCCGACAAGTATCGATGGCGTCCACTTACCGGTGGTAACCGATGTGCAAATTTTTAGCGTGGATAGCTTAAAACTACCGGTGCCGATGATCATCCAGTCGGTGATATTGGTGCCCGGTGC
>JAKADW010000279.1 GCA_021820165.1 Bacillota bacterium | reverse complement strand
TGCAGACCCAACTCCTGGCCGGAGATCCCGGCCCCCCCGAGACCCGCGATCTCCGACCGTTCATCAACCCCCACCCCCCGCCGCCCTTGGTCGCTCAGGACACGTACCAAATCCCGCAAGAGGGTGGTTTTCCCTGCCCGCGGCGGGGATACCAGCAAGACCCCGCCCAACTCTATACCCGCTGCCTGAAGTCGTTCCCAGAGCGCGCGACCGGGCCCCTGGACGGCACGGGCGATACGGATATTTAACCCGCTAATCTGTGTCAAGGTGGTAACGCGTCCATCCTCGACGACAGCCCGGCCGGCAATCCCCACCCGGTGTCCCCCCTTTAGGGTGAGGAACCCTTGCCGGAGTTCGTCCCCTCGGGCATACATCGAGTGGTCCGCCAACACCCAAAGGACCTGTTCCAGTTGTTGCGGACTAACGGGTTCCTGAAGCAATGCGCGGCACCCTCCGGGGCCATATAGATAAACGGGCCGATGGATGCGAAAACGAATCTCTTCCAGGGTGGCGAAGTAGTCACGTGGCAGATTTTCAATCGCCTCTCGCCATGGATTTGGCAGATACTGCCACGCTTCCATCTCACACCTCCTGAACCCCGGGACCTCGTCCCAGTTGTGTAATATCTATGGGACGGGTCCCCAGCTTATACCAATTCAGGAAATCCGATGGACCTGGAGATCGCCGCAGCGAACCAGGTTTTCTTTGGGGAGGGCCAGCGCAGGCGCGAAGGTGAGCGCAAAAAAGTCAGCCGATGCTCGGGCTTCGGCCGCTTCATCCGGGAAAGAAAAAACGCGGCACCGGGGTGCCGCGCCGTAACGCTAATCGAATAGCTCTTCTTCGTCGTCCTCCATTTGCCAGTCCCCTTCGTCGTCCACCACCAGGCAGTCCTCATCGGAGTCGAAGACGACGTTACCGCAGTGGGGGCAGGTCAACTGGATGCCGTCCTCGCTGAAGAGCGCTTCGTTGTAGGAGGATTCTAGCTCGCATACTGGGCATTCCAGCTCGATATAGGAGACATCGTCGTCATCGTCTAAATCGAACAGTCCGGTTTCATCGTCATCATCGTCGTCGTCGCCAAGATACACGTCCTCTTCCAAGGACATCAAGTCGGAGTCAATTTCCTCCACGTATTCCTCTAATTCCTCTTGATTCTGGGTGACCTCTTCGATGTCCAAGGTCATTTCGCGCAAGAGGTCGACCATTTCGGCCAACATCTGCCCTTCGCGCCCGCGCCCGCTGAGGTCCATGCGCTCGGCGCGGCTGGCGAGCTGAGAAACCCGACGCCGCAGTTCTGCCACAAGACCACCTCCTTAGCCGTTACATTCATAAGCTAACCAGACCGGCACTTTTCATGCACAAAACGCGAAAGCGGCGCCTCATTGGCGCCGCCCCCAAAAGGTCATCGGGTGGTTACGCACGACCGACGTAGAGCCCCGTTCGGGTGTCAACGGTCACAACGGTCCCGGGCTCAATAAATAGGGGAACCTTGATGACCGCTCCGGTCTCTAATTTTGCCGGCTTGGTTCCACCCGTGGCCGTGTCGCCCTTAAATCCCGGGTCAGTCTCGACAATCTCCAGATCAACACTGTTGGGAAGTTCGACGCCGATACTGGCCCCTTTAAACAGGACCACGTGGCACATCATATTTTCCTTCAGAAACCGAACACCCTCGCCGATATCCTGAGACGAGAGCGTCATCTGCTCGAAGGTTTCCGTGTCCATAAAGGTGTACTCGTCGCCGGTATTGTACAAATACTGCATTTCCCGCTTCTCAACGCGAGCCGCAGGAACCCGTTCGCCGGCATTGAAGGTGCGCTCAACAACGCCGCCGGTTTGTAAGTTCTTGAGTTTGGTACGAACAAACGCCGACCCTTTGCCGGGTTTGACATGTTGAAATTCAATCACCTGATAGACCACCCCGTCTAACTCGAGGGTAACGCCGTTGCGAAAATCGTTGCTTGAAATCATGGAACCGCTCCTCTACAAGACTGGGGGCTCATCCCTCCCCCTGAACTTCCCGAACACGATATCATATCCCGTCGAAACAGGCCATCTGGTCAATCCTGCAACAAGTACCGCACCGCCATGAAATAGCCCATTTCGCCGAGGCCGCTGATTTGACCCTTAACCGCCGGCGCAATCAGCGAGGTGTGCCGAAAGGCTTCGCGACGGTAGATATTGCTAATGTGGACCTCGACCGCATGAAAATCAAGGCCGAGGAGGCAATCCCGCAGCACATATGACTGATGGGTCAGCGCTCCAGGATTAATCACTAGGTGTCGAATACCTTCAGTATGCCAACTCTCCAGGGTATCAATGAGTGCTCCCTCGTGATTCGACTGAAAGAAGTGAAAGTCGGCCTCAGGAAATGCTTCGGTTAAGTGCTGACCCAAATCAGCCAGCGTAAACGTGCCGTACACGTCGGTCTGACGCTGCCCCAAGCGCCCTAAATTGGGCCCATGCATCACGCCAATGCGGATCATAGGCTCGTTCCCGGGAGCGGATGGGCGTCAGCCAATGCTCGAACCCGCTTTTCCAGCGCTTCCCACTGGGGTTCGGCTTCCCGGATCACCGTCGCAATGATATCCGCCAATTCATCCATATCCGAAGCCCCTAAGCCACGTGTGGTCACCTGTGGGGTTCCGAGACGAATCCCG
Organism: Bacillota bacterium; assembly: GCA_021820165.1. The sequence continues at coordinate 632 of JAKADW010000279.1, read as the reverse complement.
GAGGTCACCATCGGTTTCTCGGTATCAAAAGGAATCGTGTTCTTGTTGGCGGTGATGCCGATTTGGGCCAATCGTGCTTGGGCTTCTTTTCCCGTGATGCCGCTAGCCTTCGCATCCACTAGCATCAAGTGGTTATCCGTGCCCCCGGACACCAACCTCACTCCCCGGCTGATTAAACCCTCCGCCAACCATTGGGCATTAGCCAGCACCGCTTCTTGATAGCGGACGAACGCCGGCTCTAACGCCTCGTGAAAAGCCACGGCCTTGGCGGCAATAGCATTCATCAAGGGTCCTCCCTGAAGTCCTGGGAACACAGTTTTGTCTATCGCCTTGGCGTAATCCTGAGTGGTCAGAATAAAGCCGCCGCGGGGACCTCGCAACGTCTTATGGGTGGTCGAGGTCACAAATTGACTATGCGGGACAGGGCTAGGATGGAGCCCAGCGGCCACCAGTCCGGCGATGTGGGCCATGTCTACCATCAACAACGCCCCCACCTCATCGGCAATGGCACGAAAGGCGGCGAAGTCCCAGAGACGCGGATAGGCCGAAGCTCCCGCGACAATGAGAGCGGGCTTGACCCGGATAGCCCGCTCGCGCACATGGTCCATGTCAATACGTTCGCTCTCACGACC
>JAKADW010000278.1 GCA_021820165.1 Bacillota bacterium | reverse complement strand
GAAGCGCCGATTTATTCCCGACATTGCAACCGGAAAAAAATTATCCGCCTTTGCCCTCACCGAGCCCGACGCGGGTTCGGACGCTGGAGGAACGAAAACCCGCGCGGTCAAGGAGGGCGATTCCTACCGCATCAACGGCACTAAGGTGTTTATTACCAATGGGGGGCTAGCCAAAACGCTGGTGGTGTTTGCGTCCACGGAACCCGAAAAAGGCGTTGGGGGCATCTCCGCCTTCGTTGTCGATGGGGAAGCAAGCGGCCTCACCGTGGGGCGCATTGAGGAAAAGATGGGCATTCGTGGCTCGCAGACGGCGCAACTGAACTTCGATGACGTCCGGGTACCGGCCGACCATCTCCTCGGGCGAGAGGGCGAGGGATTTAAGATTGCCATGCGTACCTTGGACCGGACCCGTCCGGGCATTGCAGCCCAGGCCCTGGGCATCGCTCAAGGTGCACTGGATGTAACGGTGGACCACTTGAAAGAGCGACGTCAGTTTGGACGGCCGCTCATCCAACAAGAGGCCATCCAGTTCATGCTGGCGGACATGGAGACCCAAATCGAAGCCAGCCGCCATCTCCTCTACAAGGCCGCCACAGTGGTGGAGACGGCAGGGTTTGAAGCGGAATCATCACCGGAAGTCACCCGGTATTCTGCGATGGCCAAGCTTATGTGCTCGGATACGGCTATGCGCGTGACCACCGACGCGGTGCAATTATTTGGCGGCTATGGGTACGTGCGGGATTATCCCGTGGAGCGCATGATGCGCGACGCCAAAATTACTCAGATTTATGAAGGAACCAACCAGGTCCAGCGCCTGGTAATTTTCCGCAATCTCTTGCAAAAGGAGAACTCCTAATGGAGCGATTGGCCATCCGCGAACTGGCCCGGCACGTCGGGGAGACGGTGGAAATTCGTGGTTGGATGACTCACTTACGGTCGTCCGGCAAGATTCACTTTGTGATTTTGCGTGACGGCACAGGCGAAGTGCAGTCGGTGTTTAAGGTCGGGGAAGGAATGGTCACGCTCAGTGGTATTGAGCGGCTAGACGCGTTGGAATTGGAGTCCTCGTTAAGGGTGGTCGGCCGCGTTCGCGCCGACCACCGTGCCCCCTCGGGTGTGGAAATTGACGCCACCGCCCTGACTCGTCTCGCGCCTAGCCCCAACTATCCCATTCAACCCAAGGAGCACGGCGTCGACTTTCTGATGGAGCATCGCCACCTGTGGGTCAGAAGCCCCCGTCAGGCCGCCATCCTGCGGATTCGCGCCCGTATCATCCACGCCTTGCGCAATTTTCTCGACGACCACGGCTTCGTCGTTGCGGATCCTCCGATCATCACTCCGGCCGCTGCCGAAGGTACGACAACTCTGTTCGGCATCGATTACTTTGGGGAGCCCGCATTCCTCTCCCAGTCGGGCCAGCTCTACATGGAGGCCTTGGCTATGGCTCTCGGGCGCGTGTACTCCTTTGGGCCGACGTTTCGTGCCGAGAAGTCGAAGACACGGCGGCACCTGACCGAGTTTTGGATGCTGGAACCAGAAATGGCCTTCTGTGATTTTGAGGAGAGTCTTATGTGGCAAGAACAGCTACTAAGCTTCGTGGTCCAAGACCTGCTGCAGCATTGCCGTTCCGATCTCGCTCTCTTGGAGCGGGACCTGGGTTCTCTAGAGCGCGTCCAGGCCCCGTTTCCGCGCATCACCTACGATGAAGCCCTAGAGCGGTTAGGTGAGGCAGGGCTCTCGCTCCCTTGGGGAGAGGATCTCGGGGCGCCGCACGAAACGGCGTTGGCGGCCATGTTTGATCGACCGGTGTTTTTAACCCATTTCCCGGCCAAAATCAAAGCCTTCTATATGCAGCCGGACCCAAAGAGGCCTGAGGTTGTACTAGCCGCCGATCTCTTGGCACCGGAAGGTTACGGAGAAATTATCGGCGGTAGTCAGCGCATCCATGACCTAGACCTCTTGTTGGCGCGTCTTCGCGAAAATGATATGGATCCTGAGGCCTACGCCTGGTATGTTGATTTACGACGATACGGCTCGGTTCCGCACAGCGGATTTGGCATGGGACTGGAACGGGTGGTGGCTTGGATTGCCGGTCTCGACCACGTACGCGAGACCATACCCTTTGCCCGCACGCTAAATCGTGTGTGGCCTTAAGAGCGGAGGAGGGAACCAGGGTGCAAGAAGGCTCTTCCATGACCATCGGCGAATATCTTAGAAATTCACGCGAAGCCCGGCATTTGACCATCGCCGACATTAGCCAGGATCTCCATATTCGCGAGGAATATCTCCAGGCGTTGGAACTCGATGCGTGGGACAAGCTTCCCGGCGAGGTCTACGGCCAAGGATTTCTTCGTAGTTACGCGAAGTATTTGGACTTAGATGCGGAGGCGCTGGTCTCGTATCGAAAGCGCCTGGAAGCGCGAAATACTGAGGCCACTGGGTCTGCCCCAGCAGCCGACCGTCCGCCGCTGAGCCGGCGGGACCGGCCGGCCGCGGCCAGTTCTTCGGTCGCACCTATGGGGAAAGCTCCCGTCTCGCGCCGCCAACGCTCCCTGAAGGCAAGCACCGGACCGAGTCCTATGGATTCCGGCCGCACTGTGGTAGGAGCTGCGCTCGTTCTGGTGATTCTCTTTGTGGTAGGTTTTATTTTGATGAAGCCGCATCACCAGACGACAGTGGCTGCTCATACACACCATCCCAAAGGGTCAACGACCAAGCGGCCCAAGCCGAAACACGCGGCCACACACCACCGAAGCCACCCGGTGGCAACCCACGCTCCGGTGGTAACGGAAACGGCCAGCAATACCGCTCAAGGGACAGCTAGTTATCGAGTGTCCAAGTCGCCCGTGTCGGTATCATTGACCTTCGTAGGAACGTGCTGGGTGGAAGTCTGGCAAAACGGCACCACCAAGAACCCCTATGGCGTGACCTACTACCAGGGACAGACATTAACGATTGCCGCCAGCCAAAGTGTGGCGGTACGTCTGGGGAGTCGAGCGGTCCGCATGATGGTCGATAATCAGACCGTGCCGCTTCCCGATGCCCCGACCTATCCGCTACAGCTGAGTTTTCAGCATTCCTGATGAAGGCTTCAAAACCGGGTCATACTAGACGAGTCATGATTAAAGGAGGGACCTGGACTCGTGTGGATGACCCGGTTTTCATTAGGTATAGGCGCGATTGGCCTGATATCTCTGACCTCGTTTCCGATCCGTGCTCAGGCGACCAAGAACCACGCCCAAGCGCCGGTGCCCCTGGCCGCTCGGGCCGCCATTTTGGTTGACGCTCGCACTGG
>JAKADW010000277.1 GCA_021820165.1 Bacillota bacterium | reverse complement strand
TTTGAAAAGGGAGGCAGTCAGCCAATGTTTGGATTGGGAACCAAAGTTCCGCAGATTTCTCCGAGTGACTTGGCATCACAACTGAAGGGGGAGCATCCACCCTTGGTCATCGATGTACGGACGATTGGCGAATTTCGCTCAGGCCATATTCAGGGTGCGCGCCTGATTCCGTTGGGAGAATTAGCCCAACGTTTGAACGAAATTCCGAAGGACCAACCGGTGGTGACGGTGTGCCGTTCAGGCTCTCGGAGCCAAATGGCGGCCAAGCAGCTAAAGAAGGAGGGCTACGACGTTTACAACATGACCGGTGGCATGATGCGGTGGGATGGGAAAACCGTCCGCTAAGACGAGGAGGTGGGGATCGTGATTTGGCAAACCTTGCAAAACCCGGAACTGGGATGCAACTCGTATCTCATTGGCGATGAGGTGACCGGGCAGGGATTAGCCGTGGATCCGCTGGGGGCATTGGGCGTGGACCAGTACGTATTGGCCGCGCAAGATCTCGGAATCGACATCCAGATGGTGGTCGAAACGCATGTGCATGCCGACCACGCGTCCTGCGCGAGTGAGCTGGCTCATTCACTGGGAGTGCCTCATGGTATCAGTCATCGGGCTCCCGCGACGTTTCCGCATGATGACTTAAAGGACCAGCAAGTGTTGACGTTCGGTATGCTCTCGGTGGAAGTCTGGGAGACCCCCGGCCATACCCCGGATAGTCTGTCACTCATTATCCGCGACCTACGCCGGGGCACCGCACCCTGGGCCGTGTTGACGGGCGACAGTCTCTTTGTCGGAGACGTCGGTCGCCCCGATTTGGCCGACGCGGATGAGAATGCGATTCGCGAAGCCGCCCGCCAGCAGCATCAAAGTGTCCATCGCTTGATGGGGCTTCCGGACGGGGTTGAGCTGTGGCCGGCCCATTATGGGTCCTCGCCTTGCGGTGGGATTTTCATGAACAAGAGCCCCCACTCTACTATTGGCTATGAGCGGGAGGCCAATCCATTTTTAGCCATGGATGTCGATACCTTTGTCGACCAGACCTTAAGGCTTTTGAAGCCCCCACCGGAGGATGCCGCACGACTCCGGGCGCAAAACTTAGCGGGAATTTCTTGAAGGGACGATGATGAATGACGGCAGCTGAACTGAAGAAGTGGAGCGAACAAGAAAACCATGTGGTGATTGACGTACGCCAAGGGCGCGCCTATACGGAAGGACATATTGCCGGCGCACTGTCTGCCCCTTATCGTCAGCAGGGGTGGGCCGGGCCGGTGGCCGCCTGGATTAAGCAGCAAGGTCCGGATTTGGGTGTGGGTTTGTTCGCCGACAACGCCGTGATTCTAAAGGCAGCTCAAGAAGCGCTTCAAGGGGAGGGCGTGACGGTCGAGGCGGGCTTCGACGGAGGCCTTCATGCTTGGACGGACGCGGGATTTCCCGTGGTGGCCGTGAAGTCCCTCACCGTCGACGAGTTGGCCTCCCATTTACAGGATTGGACAGTGATTGACGTGCGCGAACCGTATGAGCTACGGAGCGGTATTGTTCCGGGAGCGAAGTCCATTCCCCTGGGGACGCTCGAGCAAAAGGCCACGGAGTTGCCGCGCGACCAGCGCTACGCCATTGTCTGTGCGAGTGGCAATCGCAGCCAATCGGCGGCCGCTTATTTGGCGGAGCAAGGCTTTGATGTCGCCAACGTGGTGGGCGGCATGTCTCTCTGGCTTGGCGGGGGCCATCCGGTCGAGCGCTAACCGTGAGAGAAGAGGCGAGGCAGGTCCCGGTGCGGGTTATCGGCCAGCTTGTGCCGACGCACGAGGCCGTTCAGGTTCAGGCGGTGTCCGAGATGGGGTGGACACCGCCTTGGTCCTGGTATCCCCGAGACCTTACCCATTGGGGACTTGCGGGCGCAGGGGATTTGGTGGCACGGGCGTGGTTTGCGGGCGTACCGGCGGGCCAAGAAGAACGTCTTTTTGAGACCTTGATTGACGCGCTTCAACATCGTCGGCAGATCTTGTCACCCCTTACAGAGAACACCGTAGCCGGGCTTGATGCCACCGTACCGATCGCCGTATTGACTACCCCGGGATGACCCCGTTGTGCGGAGGCCGCGCGCGTGGCGCTCGGAATGGCTCTTTTGGAACCCCGGATCTATTCGGTGGCGGTCATGCTTGACCGTATTCCAGAACTTACCGGCAGGCTCAACATCACGACCGTTCCGGTAATCTATATTGGTGGTCGCCGGTACCAGGGGCCGATGAATGAATGGATTTTTGCGCAACAAGTGCGATTAGTGGCGGAGGATGAGCGATGCAAATCGTCGTATTAGGAGCAGGTCCAGCGGGACTCGAGGCGGCTTCCCACGCGCTTAAGCTCGGGCATGCGGTGTCGATTGTAGACCCAGAAGGACTGGGCGGCAACGGCCTTCGTCATAGCCTTTTGCCGTCGAAGACGTTGATTCAGGCGGCCGATGTTTTCCGTTCAGGAAATCAATGGAGCAAAACCCCGTTCGGTATGGACTGGACCCGTTTCATGGCGTGGCAGCAACAGTTGATAGAGGAAGGTGTCCGTCGTGCGCGAAAAAAGGTAGAAGGGGCACAGGTGATTTTAGACACCGGGCGCTTCGAGGACCCCCACACCCTAATAGCGGAACAGACGGGACAGCGTCTTTTTGCTGATGTGGTCATTGTCGCGACCGGTTCCCGCCAAAAATTGCTGGAGGGGATGCGGCCCGATGGCGAACGCGTCCTTCTTCCGCGCGTGTTTCACACCTTAACCCGTCTACCTGAGGAGTTGGCCATTTTAGGGGCGGGAGCGACGGGGCTTGAGGCGGCCTCCCTCTTCGCGCGATTTGGTGTATACGTTCATCTGTATGCCGACACACTCCTACCAACATTCGCGGACGAGATTTCGGGGCGCGTGGTGGCGGGCCTGAGGCAGGATGGCGTTGAAATCCATCGGGATCGGCGCATTAAGGCGATCGGTGAGGATTCGACAGGCGGGGTTCAGATTCATTGGACATCGTCTCTCGGGTCGGGGCAGGACGTGAGACCCCGGGTTCTCTTAGCCTTGGGTCGCGAATCGGTCTTTGATCGGAAAGGGCTGGAGGCGATGGGCTTTGCGCTTGATGCGGCGGGGTTCTTTCGCGTGGATGGGAACGGAATGACCAATATTCCGGGGGTGTATGCCGTCGGGGATGCATCGGGTGAACCGCTTTTGGCGAATAAGGCGTGGAGTCAGGGATGGCGCGCCGTACGGCAGGCGTTGGGACAGGGGCTAAAGTTTCCTCCAGGACCTCCTGTCCATGCCAT
>JAKADW010000276.1 GCA_021820165.1 Bacillota bacterium | reverse complement strand
CGGAAATCCCCGAAGGGGGACGACCGGCCAATGGCCCTAAGAAGCGGTGGCATAATGAAACAGGAAGGTGGCTCCGTTTGATCAATTGACTAACGATGATCAGACTTGGATAAGTCCATCAGAACGGGGATCGTCTCCTAATGGCGCATGCGCGAACGGAGAAATGTCTCCGGCTGAGCGGACCCCAAGGAACCTTGGAAGGACTCCGCCATGGTCCCGTGCTCAAGCCTTTGGGTCTAAATGCACGCTATTCGTTTAGCCTTTGGCCAACCGGAGAAATCGTCGAAACCAATATTTTTGCTTTTCGGGGCGCCGGAAGACCGGATCGTGTGGATCCAGGCCCGGCACAAGAAGGCTGCCCCGTCGGGTCCAATGTTGGACCCTTTCGGGACAGCCCCTTCTGATTACGTCTAACGGATTCTTTCATCGTGTGCCCCCGAGAAATGACCAGGCCAGTCAACAACAACGCCGCATCGGAGAGGCGTGTGATCAAAGCACAGAGGTTTCTTCAGTTCCCTCGAAACCGTCCTCACCCGAGATCATCAATGTGCACGAAGCCAAAACCCATCTCTCTAAGATTCTTGACCAGGTCTATCAGGGCGAAGAGGTAATTCTAGCGAAGGGCGGTCGTCCCTATGCCAAGTTCGTGCCGCTCAATGACAGAGAAAAGCGCCCGTTGGGATTTGTGCCAGGCAAAATTTCTGATGCGTTTTTTGAGCCCCTATCCCCGGAGGAGCTTGAACGATGGCAATGAAAGTGTTGCTGGACACCCACGCGGTTTTATGGGCCGTGGTTGAACCCGACAAGCTGTCGCAAGCCGCCACCGAGATCATCGAAGAATCCCAAAATACGATCGTGGTGTCCGCCGCGTCGGCTTGGGAAGTTGCGATTAAATTTGAGTTGGGCCGGCTTCCGGAAGCGCGAATGGTCATCGAAGCATACCATAGCCATCTGAGGACCTTACGAGCCGTAGAATTGGCCATTAATTCCATACACGCAATCAAAGCCGCCACGCTCGACGCTAGACACCGAGATCCATTCGACCGCGTATTGGCAGCCCAGTCCTTAGTAGAAGGATTGGCCATCATCTCGAAAGATCATGCTTTCGCAGAATTCGGCGTTCCAACGATTTGGTGAGTTCTAATCGCTGGTTACTGAGTATCACCGTTGAGATGCCCGATCCGCCCGGTATCCATCGCGAAAACCCAGCGGTGGTCGGAGTGGATTTGGGGGTGTCGGCGTTGGCGACTCTCTCGACCGGCGAGAAGATCGTGGGACCGAAAGCCTATGCCGTCGCCTTTGCCCGGCTTCGGCGGTTATCGAAACAATTCAGTCGCCAGATGGAAGCCGCTAAAGTCCAAGCCGGGCTGAAGCCCGGCGAACCCATGTGCGACCGGCAGGTCGCAGTTCTTGTTAGTGAAAGTCTGACCCGTGCGAGTTAACTCGTTCAAGTGCGGTAGGCAACAATGGCAGGGTGTTCGCCGTAAGGCGAAATCTGATGGGCCTGAGCCAAATCTCGGGGCCGTAACGAACTGTGAACCCGTGGTGGCCTGACGGCGGTGGCGAACCCTCATGGGTCCGGTGAAGCCTACTAATGCGGCGGTTAATAAGGGTATCGCTACCCGATAGCGAGCACGGAACGAGTAGCACCGCAGCGTACCCCGTCGGGTGATTAGGGATGGCACCGAGAGAAAGAACTGCGACTGACCCGGTGAGACCCTGTTTGGTCCAAGAGTATAACGACGTGGGCAATGCGATGACCGCCAATCCCCGCTCTTGGGTGGGACAGGGAGTCGGAGGCCGGCATAGTACCGAATTACCGCTGGGGACAACATAACCCTGCGGGAATGGGAAGGGCGGCCACTTCGATAGGATTCTAACATGACAGTGCGGACTGGTAAGGCAAGATTGGGCCTCGGCCCTAGCGACAGCCGCGCTCCGTACGGAGCGCCTGGCCGTACTGATGGAGGAAACGAGGATGACACACCAGCGCGAAAGTGGTACAGTCTGGCGGATAAGGTTTGGAACCCGGCGAATTTGGCGATGGCCGCCGCAGCGGTCTTGGCCAACCAAGGAGCCGCGGGCGTCGACCATCAGAGTTGCGACCAATTTGCCGAGCACCTGGGGGACGAACTCGACCGACTCGGGCGCGCGATGCGGGAGCATCGCTACAAGCCCCTGCCGGTCCGTCGTGTCTGGATTCCGAAGCCGGGAACTGCGAAGCAAAGGCCTTTAGGGGTCCCCGCTATCCGGGACCGCGTGGCAGAAGAAGCCATGCGGAGGGTCATGGAACCCATTTGGGAACCCACCTTTAGCCCGGATAGCTACGGATTTCGGCCGGGACGGAGCGCTCACGATGCTGTCAATCGCATTTTCGACCATCTAACCCAAGGTTATCACTGGGTGGTGGATGCGGATATCCAAGACTACTTTGGCTCGATTGATCAAGAACTACTCATCGACCAAGTGGCCGAACGGATCTCTGACGGCACGGTGCTTGGCTGGATTCGCGATATGCTCCGCGCTGGCGTCATGGACGCCGGGCAATGGCATGCGACCCCACGAGGCACCAGTCAAGGGTCGGTTATTAGCCCGTTGCTGGCGAATCTCTACCTAGACGCTCTCGACCGAGCCATGGCCAGCGTACCGGGGATTCAATTCATCCGCTATGCGGATGATTGGTGCGCGCTAGCGCGTACCAAGGAGGACGCCGCAGCTGCGCTCACAACCGCCCAGAAGGTCCTTGACGAACTGCGTCTCACGCTTCACCCTGAGAAAACACGCATTGTGGATGCTCGGGAGACCGCATTCGATTTCTTAGGATTTACCTTCTTCTGGGTGAGGTTCAAGGACGGCACAGGCCGCCCTCTCTTCGGCCCGAAACAGGCGGCTATTGAGCGGTTTAAGGACAAGGTTCGAGAGCTCACACGGCGTACCCGTCCGATGAATCTCCAGATGGTGATCGATGACCTCGCGCCCGTTATTCGGGGATGGGGACAGTACTTCACTATTAGTCACCACGGGAATTACTCTCGACTCGACTCATGGGTTCGCGAACGCTGTCGCGCCTTCGTGGCCAAACGCTGGAATCGAAGTCCGGGCCTCGATACCGAGTGGACCAATATCCGCCTTGCCCAAATGGGATTACCTTCCTTAGCTGTAATGCGCCGCCAAGTCAAGGCGCAACTTCCTCGCCCTTAGTGTGGGGCAACTATCGTCGGAGAGCCGGATGTGGGAAAACCACAAGTCCGGTTCGATGAGGGTTGCGCCTTGCAAGCTCAAGGGGCACATGCCGCCTGAAATGGCGGCCCG
>JAKADW010000275.1 GCA_021820165.1 Bacillota bacterium | reverse complement strand
CAATTCGTTGGAGGCGCCGATCAGCATATGCAGAGGCATGGGGATGGCTTGCCCATCATTGAAGAAGATGCGCTCGTTCATCGCCGCCAGCAAGGTGTTCAAGATAGCCGAAGAGGCTTTGAAGGTCTCGTCCAAGTAGGCGATATCTGCTTCTGGCAGTTTGCCCGTGGCAATCCGGCGATAATGATCGTGCTGGAGACCTTGCAGCGAAATCGGTCCAAAAATTTCTTCCGGCGTCGACATCCGGGTGAGCTGCCACTCAAAAAAGCGGCCGATGATGCGTTGGCACAAATCCCGGGCCAATCGAGACTTGCCGGTACCGGGAGGGCCCAACAACACCGCGTGTTGGCGAGCCAGCAAGGCGACCCACAGACTGCGAATCACATCTTGGCGTTCCATATGGGTTTGCTGCATTTCCCGCTCCATGGCGAGAAAGGTGGTTTGTAAAGAGGCTTGCATGGTCATGGACAAAATACTCACATCCCTTCTAGTATGACACATCCAAAGCCCCGCGAGACGCGGGGCAAAGTCCGGCCAATCATCGGAACCATGGGGCGACTGGGCGCGGGCTACCGTCTACGTCATACGGCCTCGGTCGCAATAAAATAAAAACCCCCGCCAGAGGCGGAGGGTAAAAACGCTGGCGATCTCATCCGTTAAACGGGTCCGAGATTTCGCATCGCGACGACGATGGCATTCATCGTGCGCAGTTGTGCGAGCGACGCCTGGTTATCCGCGTCGTGGACCCGCTGTGCCCCATAATCGTCTACGAACAGGTGGATCATCTGCGGCCCGGTAATGCCCAGGTCTACCTCGTGGCTAAAGCCCTGGGCTGCGATTTCCGCTTGGGCCTGGGCATAGCGTCCGGTAGACGGATCGTCCACCAGTACTTTAAACGTCAGCTTCGGATCGGCATCCGCGGCCGTATTCTCAAACAACCAATGCGTATAAGAATCTTCTGACATCATCTAGCTCCTTTCATAAGGGTGGCCACAAGGGTCCTCTTTCCAAACTCACATCGAATGTCGCCAGACGCAAATAGTTCAGCGCTTCGTCTTGACCCAATCCGTTTAAAACTTCACGGACCCAAAAATGCGCACTGCTGGTCGGGGAAGATAGGACCATTCGAACCCCCAGACAGCGACTCCGACGGGTTCAATGCCCGGAAGACATCGGATTGTTCGCAGAGGAAACTCCGACCTTCAGGCGGAGAGAATTCCTCACTTAACCATGCCGGTTTCGTAGAATTCGATAACCTCGCCTTGCCAATGTATTTTTCTAAATTCCTCGCAGTCAATTTAATGGTATGATTAGACAATAGCTTGAATTAGCCTTTAGCATGAGTTCACAGACATTGCTCAGTACGCTATACATCATGCGCTCCAGCGAAAGGGGAAAGTCCGTTGACAATTACGAGCCATTCCTTACCTCGGCACTATTTCACCATCCCGGCGTTATGGATAGCCCTCCTCTATGACGTGGTCGCCGATTGGCATATGACTCACCAAATTGTTGTGTCGCTGGGATCCTTATCCATCGATGAATTAGCAGCTATCGCCTTCGTAGCAACCACTGTATTATGGTACAGTCAAACGCAGTATCGCGGTACCCGTGGCATTAGCATACCGATCTGGGCTATTTTGTGGATCAGTGTTTTGCTCATCACACTGGTCATGGGATATCTCTCCTTGAGTTTTTGGGTGTTATTGAGTGAGACCGTGGCAGCTGCCTCAGATGGACCAAACGCTCGCATTACTCCAAAGCAATGGGGCCCTGCTACCATTTTCTGGATCGCCTTTATGATTTTGCTCTGGGCCATATTTCCCATCCATGGTCCCATTCACGGTTTCATTCTAGTTTTGTGGGGTTTAGGATTAGGGGGAGCCGCGTGGTTGTGGTTTGTTTAACTTATATATCAATAAGAAAATCGGTGGCGGGATCTTCGCCACCGATTTTCTAATGAATCGACTTCTAGTTGGTACTGCCATTATTTAAAGCGTCCCACGGACCCTCTAGCATCCACGCATCAGGACCGTAAGCCCACGTATCTAAGGTTGCAGTGATTACGCCATTTCCGTGAACATGGATGTTATTGGCGCTCCACTGAATTTTGGTATTCCCAAAGACTGGGGCATCTTCAATTGTTGTCAACCACCCAGTGGCCTCGGTGCTGCTATTCCAATACCCTCCGTGTTGCGTGTCATAAAAGTAATCTCCATCCTCAATGTGCCAAAGGTACCCATAGGTGCTCCAATTTGTCACATCCGTTCCATTCCAAGAGAAAGTCATATACGTGTATAATTGGCCCACAGTTAAACCGAGGGGATCGGTCCATCCGGAAGTAAAGTAAGCATTAGAGGTTGTTGGATCAGGAGCATTGCTTGGAACAGATGTCGTATCGGTAACTTTAGACGTAGAAACCATTTTGCCACCGGAAGGCTCCTGAATTTTAGACAATGACTGGGGTGTGGGAATGCCGCTCTCTATAAGTTCTTGGTGAGTCGTTGGATTGTAACCAATCGGCACTGTCACAACAGCACTATGACGGTTAGCTGAAAGCTGATAGGAATATTGGTAGGCCCCGTTAGTTGGCGTGCCTTGTACGGTATAGTAATAGGGGCGTTCCAAAGTAATAGCGCTTGGGGGGTTAATCTTATTGCCTTCAAATGCTCCTGGAGAGGCAATAGGTTTAATGTGTCCCTCAATCCCCCATGAGCCGTGATTTACCCATTGACCGGGTACGACCGGAAAAGATGGTTTTGACGCGGCAAAAGAGGGCACACTTAGGGTCAACGAAATACCAAGCCCCACCATGCTCGCTATAATAGAACTTCTATGGAACAAGAAATTCCCTCCTTAATCTATTTCATTTTTCCAGATCTTTTCGATTCGCCATTGTTCATATCCTATCCTTCTGTTTGTGAGAACTTTCAATCAGGGTGTCCCTATGTCGTGGTTCCGATTGTGCTGCCAGGTATCGCACACGCAGTATGAGCGTAAAGGTACCTCACGATGGAGCCGCCACACGTTGTATGCACCGGAACTAGAAAAGCGTTTGGAACTATCGCGTCGGTTCCGTAAGAAAAGCCCCCTAACCGGCTGGGTCAGAATTTCCGCCCATGATTTGAGAACGGCATCATGGTGTTGCAGTTACAAAAGCGTGACCTATGCTATGGATTGCTGTGACACGAACACGTTAGAGCAAAGAGTTGTCAAACAGATGGTACTTAGTCAGTATATTCCAAAACGTGGAAGGGGGCAATCCGTGCCGAAATCAAACGCAAGAATTATTTATAAACAAGGTAGGCCGAAGGATAAAGGTGGTCG
>JAKADW010000274.1 GCA_021820165.1 Bacillota bacterium | reverse complement strand
CTCGGCTCCTTGGATCAGATGCCACACCAGCGCGCCCAATAGCGCTAGAATCCCACTGGCGAGCCCCACCGCCATTACGGAATGGGCCTGATGCCGATGCCAAATCGCGTGGGGATAGCCGGCCCGTCCCACTTCTGGGGGAATGTGCGGACCGCGTGAATGAGACACCGCTGGCCAGGGAATCCAGCGCCCGATCGTGGAGTGTGGGTGGTCCCAATCCGGCACCAATCCCCCAAAGCCGCTAGCGGCCACCAGAGTCACCGGATGGGGCACGCCAACGGACAAGGCCAAACCAGCCACCACGAGGCCGCCTAAGATATGCGTATGTGCGTTCACGGGAAGACTCCTTTCTGTGCGTGCGTTCTAAATGAACCGAGAAAGAGATACCAGGACAAAAGCCCCAGCGGGAGCCGGGGCGTCGTATCCGCGAACCATCGAAAAATCAAGCCGAGTGGTAGAGCGATTGGGTTAAGGCCAGTGTGACGCATGCGTACGGCGCGTCCACCATGTTAAAACGCTCAATAGCAACCTGGAGGTCGACTAGGTGTTGTTCGGCTTGGCGCACGCAGTCTTGGAGCGCGGTTTGCCGGGCGGCCGCCACCTGCTCCGGGACGTTGCTCTGCAGTTGCAAGAGCAAGCGTTGTTGGCGCATGGCCTTGTGAACACCTCGTCCTGTCCGGCGATGCTCTTCGGCTTGCTTGAGCCATGTTTCGGCCCGACCCCACGGTGACGTCGCCATGAAATGCAAGACGCCTTGTCGAATTGCGGTGCACGCATCGGGACTCACGTGCGGATACTTTTTCCGAACAGCCCCAGGAAACGCATTGGCCGTCAGAATCCACCCGCGTAACGTGCCATAGCTGAATCCCGTGCGATCCGCCAGCACATGTAAGCCATCGGCCCCATACACGCGATACATCTCCGCTGCGATATCCATCCGGGCCCATTGATCTTGATGCACCGTCCGACTTAACTGGTTAAATTTTTCAACGAAATACTCTACATCCGTGGTCTGTAGCATCATCGCCATCCCGTAACGCCTCCCTTTGAGTGTCAAAAAGAACACCAGGCGAAAAGGCCCCGCAGGGCGGGGCAGTGATGACGCGATAGGCCGTCGAAAGAATGGCGCCTGTTTACCGCGCCACCGGAGGGGCCACGACCTGCGCCGTCTCGGGATACAAGACCGAACGGATCTGCTGTAAAAAGCTACGCTTCCCTTCGAATACCTCCCCCACCGGAATCGCCTCGAGTCGGGACTTCGTTGCCGTGTACCGATGGAGATTATCCACGCGAAAAACCAAATCGTACTCGTATTCGTAGCGATCGCGCATGATGGGACGTGGTGTGCTGGTAGCGGCTTTCCCCTTGTTAGCGTCATCTAAGTTCAACAGCGGCTTTTCCCGCAATGTCACGATAATCGATAGAGCACTTTGGTTAATCGCGGCCAAGAGCGCTTCGTGTCGCGGGGTGATGTCCCGCCATGCATAGGCTCCTTTTTTGCCGGATTTTTGGGCCATGGCCACCTGTTCCAAACAGCCGCCGGCCCCATCCCATTCCGGTGAGAGGGAATCGATGATGAGGACGTCAAAACCAGCTCGTTCGGCATCGTGAATCCCCTCGATAAATCGCTCAGGGCCAAAAGGTGGCTTCACTTCGGCAATCAGAGCGGGAAACTTACGGGCATAGAGCGCGGACGCTCGGTGTTCCGTGTCCAGCACCGCGATCTGCGAGCCCAGTTGATGCGCAAGAGCGAGACTGGTATAGGTTTTGCCGGCCCCACTCGGGCCCCAAAACACCACGTTAAGTTTAGAGGGCGCAGTGGCTGCTTGGAAATCAAACATGAGAGATCCACCCTTTCTAGTCCAAATCTATACGGCCCACACCCCGGCCAGCGGTCGGGGTCTGCCTCGGCCACAGCGCACATCATAAGGCCTCCGACCGATTCGATGGACGCGATGTCACACCCAACCGGTCGGAGCTTAGTGCTGCGCGAGCGCCGTTAGGCAGATGGTGACTGCGACGGTGACTTGGGACGCATCGATCCGGCAATCAGCCCGCCGATTAATCCCAGCACGGCCCCGACAAACGGTCCGTACAAGAGATGAACCAACTGAAACGTGATCCCAATCCCGGCTCCAAGTGCCGTAACGCCGCCGGCCGCGCTGGAACTGGCCACTCCAATGCTGGCCACCAAGAGATTAAAGAAAATCCCCAGCACGGTCCCCACCTCATTGGCGATAGCTCCAATCAACGCGCCCATCCCAATGACGTATCCGAGAGGACTGGACATAGTGTCCAACGCTGGGTTGTTGCGAAGGAGAAGAAATGGAGCGCTGATCAGAACGATCCAGCCCAGGACGCCGTGCAAAAATGGCACACGCCCGGCAATAAAATAGGCGATCGTTGCAATAATCGCCGTCCGTAAAAACGGGTTACGCATGGAAAAAGCCTCCTCGAAAACACGAATGGACAAACTAGGATTAACACGGGACTCATCAAACCCGTAGAACCCATGGCGGCCGGTCCTGCCCCGACTGTCGTTCCGTTTAATGCGCGGGTCGTCCTGATGCGGTTGCGCTCAGGAAGCGAGACGGGCCCATGGTCAGAGGGCTAAGTCTCACCAACACCACGCCGGTGCCACTCACCTCACGGCTGAGGCTCTGCCTACCCTAGCCGACGGTGCGGAACGCTACACCAACCCAAGCCCGTCATCTTGCCGGACTGCGCCATGATCAAGTTAAGAAGACCCGTTATATAGAGCTCACGGAATACTCTCGACCGGGCTCGAATGGTCGATTTAAGCGCCGGCACAGAAATTGCCCCTCCTACTCCTTCTAGTTGGCCAATCCCTGACACCCTTGATGGGCCAACAGCCAGAGCTTGCGGCCGTCATTGGGAAACCATGGCCACGGAATGAGGTTCAGGGTCCACTGACCACTCCCCAAGAGCGCCCACCAGAGGCCGAGAGACGGCCACCCCACGAACGCGAGTAATAGAACCACACCCTCAGCTATCGGAGCCGCCCAGAGCGTCCATGCCACTTGACGCGCGCTGAGCCCGTCCACCCGAATCCGTACCCCCACCGCGATCACGTGTTTCACCACAACGCCCTCGAACCGGCCGCCGTACGCCAGAGTCGTGAGGACATGAGCGGCCTCATGCGCAATCACCAGGACGATCGCAACCCCCATCACAATCAGCATCGGATGTCCCTCCCTCGGTTGTTGCCTATCTAAGCCACGCATACCGGTTACCAGCGCGGCGCTGGTGCAAAAATAAAGAAACCCCCGATCCGCGAAGGCATCAGGGGTCGATACACATTAACGAGG
>JAKADW010000273.1 GCA_021820165.1 Bacillota bacterium | reverse complement strand
CATTCCAGTTTCCGTTTGATTCCATACCGCATCGATACGTACAGACTGGCCAGCCTGGTACCGGGTGACCGTTGCCAAGGTCTTAGGATTTCCCTACATATCGGTCCCAAAAACATCGCGCCTAGCGCTCACATCGCCCCACCCGCAAGCCGATAATGCGCGCATGGTTTTTCTCTAAACGGTTCATGCTATAAGACAGCATTGGAGGTGACCGCTATGGTACTAAAAGACTTCAAATTCTCCGGGTCATTCCCGAACTTTATGGTGAAGGCGGTGCTGAGCGACGAAGACGCCGGTAACCAGGAATCGTCACAAGAACTCCCTATCGGCAACTGGGGATACGTGGCAACGCTCACGGAGAAAGAGTTGACGTCTCTCATCCACCAAACCTATCAGGCACATCAAGAGCCAGAACCCACCGAATCCATGAAAAAACTGATCGGGCACAAACTTTCTTCTTCATCGAAGTCAGGGAAACCCTGAGAGCCTAGATACGCAAGAATTCCGGAATACGGAGAAAGGAGGAGTAACCATGCTCGTGGTGGGTTCTAGCACCCCGCGCAAAGAAGCGCATGACAAAGTTACCGGGCGCGCTAAATATAACGACGATATTACTCTACCGGGTGTCTCCTATGCGGCCTTAAAACTCGCCGAAATAGCGCATGCTCAGATTGAAGTCATCGATACCCATGAAGCCCGAAACATTCCAGGCGTCCAAGCCATTATTACTGGCGGCGACACAACACTCCTTTGCGGGGAGGTTCTAGAGGACCGGCCTCCCTTAGCCCGAGACGTCGTCCGTTACTGGGGGGAGCCGATCGCACTCGTTGTGGCCTTAAGTGAACACGCCGCACGGCAAGCTGCCGCAGCCATCCGGGTACAATACACCCCGCTCCCGGTTGTGAATTCACCGCAAGCAGCCCTCCTCCCTAACGCGCCTCTCATTCATCCTCACCTGTCCCACTATGTAATTGCCCAAAATCCGGTGTATCCGGAACCCGGCACTAACATCGCGGACCGGGCACGGGTGCGCAAGGGAGAGATGACTCATGGATGGGCCCAAGCCGATGAGATTGCGGTCGTGGATTGTCATCTACCACAAGTTGACCACGCGGCCATGGAGACGCGGTCCACGGTCTTGGAAATCTTACCCGATGGGCGGGTTTTGGTTCACTCCAGTACTCAAGCCCCCTTTGAGGTGCAAAAGACGTTGGCGCAATATTTCCACTTGAGTCAAGGGCAAGTGGTGGTCACGGCCCCCTTGGTGGGGGGAGCCTTTGGCGGTAAGGCCGCCATCCAACTAGAGGTGCTTGCGTATCTCGCTTCGCAAGCTATCGGAGGCCGGGTGGTGAAACTTGTGAATCCCCGCGAACACGACATGGCGATGTCGCCGGTCGGGATGGGGTTAGACGCCCACATTCGTCTGGGTGCCACCCGAGATGGGGACTTTGTCGCGGCAGACATCACGTACTTAATGGACATCGGGGCTTATACCGACTCGGCTCCTCGGGTCGCCCGAGCCATTGCCGCCCAATGCACGGGCCCATATCATCTTCCCAACGTCACCTGTGACGTGCTTGCGGTGTACACCAATCACACCTACACCACTGCTTTTCGTGGTTTTGGGCACATGCCGATGACGTTTGCGATCGAACGTGCCGTAGATAAACTTGCTGAACAGCTCGACATCGATCCACTCATTCTGCGCCGTAAAAACGCCTTGCGTCCCGGTGGCACCAGTCCGACTCAAGCGCGGCTCACAAATAGTAATTTGGGTAATCTACCAGCCTGCATCGACCGACTCCAAGAATTACTGCATTGGCAAGGTCCACGTGCAATCCCCGTCGGGCCCGATACGGTAAGGGTTCAGGGAGCCGCGGCCTTTTGGAAAACGTCTTCTAGTCCGCCCAATGCCGTGTCTGGGGCCATCGTCACCATGAACCAAGACGGGACCGTGAATCTCAGCACCGGCGCCGTAGAATTCGGTCCGGGCACTAAGACCACCGCAGCTCAAATTCTCGCCGAGAGACTGCAAATGGACGTCGACCGCATTTATATCCATGTGGACGTCAATACCCAAACTGATCCCGAACACTGGAAGACAGTGGCTAGCTTGTCGACGTATATGGTCGGGCGGGCGGTCTCCGAAGCGGCTGAGGATCTTATCCAGCAGTTAAAGAATCTGGGAGCCATTGCCTTGCGGTGTTCTCCCAGCGATCTGGTGGTCGCCCACGAAACCGTGTTTTTACGCGATGATCCCTCTATTCAGGTGAAGTTTTCCGATATTGCGCATGGATTTAAGTTCCCAGAGGGCGACACCATTGGAGGACAAAGAATTGGAAGAGGTAGCTTCGTCATCCGCCATTTAAACCTCCTCGACGAAAAAAGTGGACAAGGCCGCCCAGGTCCCGGATGGACTGTCGGGGCTCAAGGCGTGGAGATTGAGTTCAATCTACGGACCCGGCATTATCACGTCATAAAGGCTGCCACCGTGTTGGACGCAGGACATGTCATCAACCCCCAAGGCGCCAAGGGTGTGATCATGGGGGGGATGAGCCAGGGGCTCAGTTACGGATCCCGTGAATCGGTACGATACCATGACGACGGCTCGTTCGCGAATCCCCAATTTCGTTCGTATAAAACGATACGACTTGGAGAGGAACCCCGCGAGTACCTAGTCGATTTCATCGAAACACCCCAAATTGATGCACCCTATGGAGCACGGTCTGTCGGCGAACACGCCATACTCGCGATGCCAGCGGCTCTAGCTCAGGCGCTCTCCATCGCAGCAGGCATCGCGCTAGAAAGTCCGCCCTTTACGCCCGAAGCCATATGGCATGCACAGGGAGGTCAGAACGCCGAATGATTCCGTTCCCCTTAGCATATTACCGTCCTGACACTCCCCACGAGGCGACCGCTCTGTACCGTGATTTGCAAGCAGCAGGACATCGCCCCATCTACTATGGAGGCGGCACCGAGATTCTTACCGGGTCGCGATTAAACCAAGTCGATGCCGACGTGCTGATCGACTTAAAAGACATCCCTGCTATGACGCAGGTCACCGTAGACGATCAAGCCATCGGTTTCGGCGCGGGTCTTACTTTGGCGCAAACTGCTGCCGATGACTCATGGCCACTCTTGACTGCCACGGTCGACAGAATTGCCGACCATACCAGCCGATCAAAAATTACGCTAGGTGGAAACCTCGGCAGTATGCTCCCCTATCGCGAAGCGGCACTGCCTTTCCTGTTAGTGGATAGCTGGGCTGACGTAGCATCCGGGGACTCCATTGAAAAACGACCTTTCCAGTCGGTGTTTGATGGCCAACTC
>JAKADW010000272.1 GCA_021820165.1 Bacillota bacterium | reverse complement strand
CGCGCCGATTGGTACCACAACCGTCGACCCGATGAGTACGCCCTTTTTGACGGTAACCGGTGGTGACTTGGTATCCACCGCGTTACCCAGCGAGACCGTTCCTGCCGAAACGCCTGCTGCCTACTGGGCCCAAGTCGACAAAGCCGCCCAGTCGAGCACATCCGTCGCTGATTGGGTCACGCTCCAGGGAGAAGCTATCTATGCGCAAACGAATTTTACAAAAAGTGGACCGCGCACCGTCCTCGAAATCCGGTACCGCGGCCAACTGTATCAAATTGAAACCCGTGGAATCGGCAACGCTTTCCCGATCCTCTTACAAATGCTGAAACATGCCCATTAAAACGACAGGCTCGTGCCGTTCTCGGCGACCCATGCCAGTGCAGCCACGGCTCCGGTCAAAGTAATACGCGGATCCATATCTTTTTCTAGACCTCGTTTAACGACACAGGGCGAACAAGCCCACACCTGACCGCCGGACTCTAAGTACTGTTCGAGCAATTCGCGTAAACTGGGAAACCCGCTCTCGTGGATTGCATCCACGACCTCCCCCACTCCGAGCCGCGCGCCCTCACTGACCAGCAATAGGACGGCTTCTTTCCCGAGCGTCAAGGCGGCGTTAGCCATCACGAGGGCTATCGTGGCACGGTCCGGGTCGTCTATCCCATGCGTCGCGTTAATAAGAAATCTTTCCGTCATCGCTCAAAACTCCTCAATAATTTATAGGCCATTCCGCTGCCACAGCCCCCTCCTCCGGTTGAAAAAATCTCCCGAAATTAGGACACCGCGCCACGCCATGTGCTCTCGGTGGGGACACCCGCCCGACGCAACAAGGTCTGAACCGGGCAACGACGCTCCACTTCGCTCGCCAACAGGGTGACTTCATGGGCACTTAAGGTGCCCTTCACACTCACCTCGGTCACAATGCGTTCAAACGTCGTGCCCTCATTGGTTTCACCCATCACAGCCCGGGGATCGAAAGATCCCCGACTCCGTATTTGGATCTCTTGAAGTCCCCAGCCATGCTGGCGCGCGACCATCGAGGCGACCACCCCGATGCAGCCATTAAGGGCTGCGAGAATGGTTTCCATCGGATTTAAAGCCTCGGTCGGGTTCCCGGGCATGCGCTCGGTGGTCGTAGTCTCCAGCCCATCGGCTACCCTATGTTGAGTCGTTACGCCCACACCGTGGGAACTCACCGTCAATGTCATCATATCACCGACCTCCTCGTCGTTCTAATCCATCGCCTGTTCTAATGGTTCTAGACCTCGTTCCGTTGCCCCTGGAATCGCGGTTCGCGATAAAATCCAACTGTACCCCATCAGCAATAGCCCCGAGAGCAACACCATGACCCCTAAGAGGCCCGGTCCGAGGATTTTTCCGGTATCACGAATGAGCCAAACCAGAAGGATCCCAAAACCACCCAGTCCTAAAGCCGCTGACACCCAGCGCCGCATTTGACATAACCGCCACACCGCAATGACCAAAAAGGTGGTAGTAGCCGCGCTCCACATCGGATTCACGTTCCAAACAAAATGCGTTGCAGAAAAGCCGGTCATGGCATTTAAACCAAGCCCTACAGCAATTCCTGCAAGCATCGAGGACACCACAGCCGGACTCGGCAGATCTTCCCATAAGAAGAGTGCCAGCGTCGGACCCACCACCGCCGCATTGCGTAGCGTTAATCCAAAAACACGCCACCAAGCCACTTCTTCCGGACGCCATAGTCCATAGAGGATCATCGCAATACCCTCAATGACGAGCGCAATCCGGGTCCAACGCACGACCTCCTTGTGCGCTAAGACGTCGCCCCCTAAACTAATGGCTCCAGAAAACAGGAGCGGACCACACCACGTGAGCGCCAGTGCCCAAATTCCGATCCCCACGATGGTCGTGAACCAAAGGGGACTATTGTGGTTTAAGATGTGAGCAAACGCAATGAGCCCGTCTACCTTAGCATGGCCAAATATGAGCCGGGTCTCTATCCCAATCCAAGTACTGCCCGCAATAATGACTAGCAATAAAACGGTCGACCACCAAACCGCACGCTGGGCCTTACCAACATCCCTAGCCGATGCCACCGCCTGAATCTCAGCTTGGGCGGCCAACACATTCAAGGTGTTCATCCCAAACCAGACCCACACCAGTCCATGACCGATTCCAAACCATTGCCAAAATACCGGCGGTACCGTGGATGGACGCGCGTGGGCGATGGTCAAAAGCTTGCCGCCGGCAAGCATTAGACCGATCATTACCATGGCAAAATTTAAACCCTGAGTCCGCGCCAACGAAAGAATCCCAGCACACTGAATGTAAAGAATTAAGGCTGCCGTGGTCGCCGTCATACTAACCCATAGCGGCCACCCTAATGCCACGTGAAGAAACGCGCCCGCTGCCAACGCGTTTGACAACGCAAAAATCGGAAACGTGGCCCCAATCACGAGGCCTGAAATCCTTTTCACGGTGGAACCGAATGCGGATCCCAAGAGCGCACTATTGGACACATAGTGTCTTCTCCGAAACCAGGGTATCAAGAGCGCCACCAATACCGACATCATTGCCACGCTCACGCCATACCACAGGGCGCTGAGTCCAGAGGTGTAGGCGGTGTCGATTTCCACCACAATTAAGGATGAACTCCAGAGCGCCGTGACCATAAAGAAGATGGCAGCAGGGGAAATTTGATGGTTCCCATCGCGAAACCCGTTGCTCCCAGAGCCTCCAGGGCGCCGTCCAAGCCACACTAAAAGCCCGGTATAGGCCCCGAACCCCAGAATCAAGACCATAACCTATCCTCCCCATGCCACAATGTATCTAATACCCTATCATGTTTGTTGCATATTAAAATCATCTATACGAAACGTGAATAATCCGCCTCATTTACGACACCCCCAGTATTCTCTAGGAGGTGTTATCAGAGTGGTGGTTCCAGGGATTGCCGAATGATGGAGATCGACGGAGCCAAATATGGCACATTGGGCGTACTACTCAGGACCTGGCGGACAAAATAACCGCTGGCGAGGAAAGGATCTGTGGGCGACTCCGTGTTGTGCTTGGGACTCGGAATTGCCGAGTTGGTGGTTTGCGTGCACACGCCTTCATCTACTGCATAATTTGGCCTGGATCGTGTAAAAAAGCCGCCCTCTGGTCTGAAAGGGCGGGATCCTTGATGTAGATTCCGGACACGACGTATTGAAGGCCCAGGGGCAACGCAGGTTGGGCTTGCCCGGTTAGGGACCCATTAGAATACCATTGACCATGACTAGCTGTGTTTTGGATAAACGGGCCTTAGGGATCACTGGTGTCCATACTTTGCCGCCGTCTTGGGACTCATAAT
>JAKADW010000271.1 GCA_021820165.1 Bacillota bacterium | reverse complement strand
CTAGTCAAATTAAAACACATGGTCGATCTCTTACATTTTAAGCCCCATGCCGTCACCGCCACCCAAGGCCCCGGTTCGGTAACGATCCGCCTGGCCTTGCTCCATAGTGGACTACGGGCACTATTCCACCATCCGTTTGGCCTGGGGCCCCGTGGTGCCGAGCGCTACTACACCTATTGGGTTCATCACCCCAGCCCCTATAACACCTATGGCGTCGTCGACGCTCACAACATGTGGCTCGAGAACGCCATAGATTTTGGGTGGATAGGTCTTTTACTGTACACCGTGTTCTATGCATGGCTCTTACAGGGCCTCTACAAAATTGGGCAACATCATGATCCCTATGTCCGCTACGTGGCAATTGCCGGTTTTTCCGCTCTTTCGGGGTTTGTGCTCGGGTCCCTATCCCCATCCAGTGTCATGATTGGCTTCAATGTGATGTGGGTGGTGTATGGGATGGCCGTATCGGCCATCAGCCTAGCGCAGATATCCCACAAGCGAAGTGGGCGTTATCAAAAGTCGTTTTAGTGCGCCAAGAAACTGGGAGGCCATGACCCCGTCGGCGATCCGATGGTCGAATGTGAGGCTAATGTGAAGCATCGGATGAGCTTCCCAGACACCGTTGACCATGACGGCTTCTTGTACCATGGGGTACATGCCAATAATCGCCACTTCGGGGTAGTTGATGATTGGGGTGGCGAAGAGCCCGCCCAATGCCCCGCCCCCCGTCACCGTAATCGTGGAGCCGGATAGGGCATCGGCGCCCAATTTATGGCCTTTGGTCCGCTCCACCAACACGGGTAGCGCCCGGGCCAGGTCCAAGAGACCCATGTCCTCTACGTGCCGTAAAACGGGCACCACCAACCCATCTGGGGTATCGACCGCGACACCCACATGGACGGCATCGTACTGAAATATTTCTTCGCCATCCCAGCGGGCATTAAAGGCCGGATATTCCGGAATCAGGGCCGCAATCATTTTGATCAGGATCGGTAAATAGGTGAAGTTGGCGAGCCCATGTTCGAGAGCCATGGCTTTCATGTTCTGCCTAAACGCCACGAGCGCAGTCGCATCCAACTTCTCTACGACGGTCACATGCGGAATCTCGTGCCACGATAGCGCCATATGTTCAGCAATCTTCTTTCGCAACCCACGCAGCACCAAGGGGTGGCGCGTGTCCTGAGAGGTATTAGGCGATGGGACTACGGGGTGAAGACGCTGACTTTGTGCCTGGCGCACATCGCTCGGCACGATGCGTCCCCTGGGCCCACTACCGCGTATCTCACGCAGGTCCAAACCCACCTCTTTAGCGAGCCGACGAGTCGCCGGTGCAGCTTGCACCATGGTCGTGACGCTGGCAATAGAGCCTTCTACCACATGGTGATCCTGGGTTAGCATCGGCTCCTCGAGCACCTCTCGAGATTCCGCGGTGGGGGGCTTTTCGTCATCCTGCCCGATGATGACTAATGTACTGCCAACCGCCATGGTCTCGCCGGGTTCACCAAAACGCGCCAGAATGGTCCCCGGTTTAGGTGCCGGTAGCTCCACTACGGCTTTATCGGTCTCGACTTCGACTAGTGGTTGATCCAAAGCCACCGTATCTCCGACCGAAACCAGCCATCGGATGATTTCCCCTTCGGTGGTTCCTTCACCAACATCCGGTAATTTAAATTCAAAGGCCATGTTGCCACCTCAATCCTTTAGGGTTTCCGTAATCACGCGACTGACGCGCGCTGCACTTGGCATATAAAAATCTTCCCACGCATAGGCCGGATACGGCACGTCAAACCCGGTTACCCTGGCCACCGGTGCTTTCAAATGCCAGAAAGCGGTCTCCATAATGAGGGCAGTAATTTCTCCAGCTAGGCCTCCCGTGCGCGGAGCTTCATGTAAAATCACGCAACGGCCAGTCTTCGCCACCGAGCTACCAATGGCGTCTTTATCCATCGGAGATAAGGTACGCAGATCCAAAACTTCAATCGAGACTCCGGCTTCTTGAAATTCCTCCGCCACCTTTTCCGCCAGACTCACCATGGCGCCCCAGGCAACCAGGGTAAGATCGGAGCCCTCACGGGCCACGCGCGCTTTGCCGATGGGCACCGTGTAGCGTCCTTCGGGGACGTCCATCCGACCTAACCGATAACATCGGATCGGTTCCAAAAAAATGACCGGATCGGGATCCTCCAAGGCCGCATACAAAAGGCCTTTAGCGTCATACGCGGTGCTTGGCACCACCACTTTTAATCCCGGCGTATGGGTCAAGTAGGCCTCGGCCGAATCGGCGTGTTGCTCTGGAGCCCGGATCCCACCCCCATAGGGCATGCGAACGGTCAGTGGGACCGTCACTTGGCCCAGGGACCGGGCCCGTAGCCGTCCTGCGTGCGAGAACAGTTGATCCAATCCCGGGTACAAGAAACCCATGAATTGGATTTCGGCAATAGGCCGCATGCCCCCCACCGCGAGGCCGATCGCGGTGCCAATAATGCCGGATTCAGCCAGCGGAGTATCCATCACCCGCTCGCCCCCAAACTTATCAAAAAGGCCCTCGGAGACACGAAACACGCCCCCATTTTTCCCCACATCTTCACCCATCAAGAGTACCCGCCGATCTTGGGCAAAGATTTCATGAAGCGCCGTATTAAGTGCCTGCACCATATTTTGTTCCAGCACTAGCGATCACCCCCTTCAAAATCTTGCAGTTGTTGAACCAGTCGGGGCGGCATAGTCGCATACACGTGTTCAAACATCTCGATGGGCCTTACGGGAGGCATCGCCTCCGCCGCTTCCACTGCTTGATTAACCCATTCTTGCGCGCTATTGCGTATCTCATCCAATCCATCGGCGGCGAGGACTCCCTGTTGCTGTAAATGGGTTCCAAGCCGTACAATTGGGTCCCGATCCCCGCGCCACGATACCACTTCCTCGGCATCCCGGTATCGCGTCGGATCGTCTGCGGTGGTATGGGGGCCAAGGCGATAGGTCAAGGCCTCAATTAGGGTGGGACCTTCACCGGAGAGCGCGCGTTCGCGAGCCTCTTTCACCACCTGGTACACCGCAAGGGCGTCATTGCCGTCCACACGGACCCCATGAATGCCATAGGCTTCTGCCTTTTGTGCCAAGGTCGGCGACGCCGTTTGACGAGACACCGGAATGGAGATCGCCCAGCCGTTGTTCTGGCACAAAAAGATAACCGGAGCCTTAAACACTCCCGAAAAATTTAAGGCTTCGTGAAAATCTCCTTCCGAGGTTCCCCCATCGCCAAAATAGGCAATGGCAATGGCATCTTCCCCCTGCATCCGCGCTGCCATGGCCAAGCCCACGGCATGAGGCAAGTGGGTCGAG
>JAKADW010000270.1 GCA_021820165.1 Bacillota bacterium | reverse complement strand
TAACTCACCCGTAAAAAAATACTAGCCCTTCGGCTTAGAAACCCACGCCGATAGGGTATGGACCAGCGCATCAAGCGATTGACGCTCGGGGCGTTCTTGTTTCAAGAGGTGCAGAGCAGGCACGGCAATGGCCCCAAAGAGCGCATAGCCCATGATTTCCCGTGTGTCGTCCGATACCGGCAAGAGAGGAAACAGTGGCGCGATGATGCGATGCAGAAATCGTTGCACCATCTGTTCGCGCTCCCGGTTTCGCCAAGCTTCCGATAGAAATAGCTCTAAAAAGGCCTTTTCGTTCCAGAAAAAGTCCGCCCAGGCCTGCATGGCCCCGTGCCATGCGCCAGCCTGAATCGCCGACTCGGTCAAGCGGGCTAGGCGTTCTGCACGTTCCTCAAAGAGAGCCGTGAATAAAGCCTCTTTTGAAGGAAAATGGTAATAGAGCGAACCCTTGGCAACTTTTGCGCGAATCGCGATCGCATCCATCGTGGTGCGATCATAGCCCGCCTCGGCAAACTCTTCCAAGGCCGCCTGAATAATGTCATGCCGAGTGTGGGCTTTAGGAGCCGCCATGACTTCCCCCTTCTTTTCTGCTATTATGCCAGAAATTCCGAAACGCTCGACGCACAGAACCCATGGCGAGAAGTTCTCCGAAAGGAGAGCTCCATGACGTCGATCTCTAACCTCATCCTAGACCAGTTTCACGACCACATCGCCAACCCGTCACCGGTGTGGGCCGGAGGCACGGTATTAGCCATGACCAGCGCTTGCCTGAGCCCTCGTCGAAATAGTCGCGGGCCTCGCGCATCGGCGCGAACCTCACCAGGGCCGCAGTTCGAATGTTTTCTCCTAAAAACGCCCAAGCCAATCACCGAAATTCCCATCGCTATTGCGCGCGACGCGTGGGAGGGCTGGGCGATCACCCACCATTCGTTGCTCCGCGCCTACCATCCTGCGCAACTGGACTTCGAATGCGCTCGAGCGCTTTTTGCCACCGTGCTCATGAAACGTCGGGCCATTGCTGAAGAAAACCTTTCGACGCTCACAGGCGAGGCCAAAGACTGGGCCATCGCCCAATTGGCCGAGATCCCCCTTGGACCCCGGAGAGACTCTTTCACAATTCCGTTAGGAGCGCCACCGCCCCCACCCGAAAACGTTTCTCGACCCGTAATCCCTGCCGATGGCCCTAGAAGAGCCAATCCCACGGCATCCCCGGGGCTCGATTGTGCTTGAGCCGAAAAGGCGAAACCCCCGGGGACAGGCCTCGCTGGGCCGACCCGGCTTTCCCATCGAAACTCCATCTCACCGCACCGCCACCGGAGGATACCAAAGCCGCGTGGCATCCAGCACGGATTTAGCAGGGCCATTAAGGTTGGCGGAGGCGGCAACCGCATGCCATATCTCGGAGACAGAGCCGTTCGGCCCACTTTGGGCGATACCAATGATGGCCGCTCAGGGGGCCGGTTTTAGGATGCCGCCATTCGGATGGGCAGCGATGGCCGTTGGGGCGGATCCCGCCGCGCCCCCCATCTTTTCCCAACGGCGGAGCCGGCTGAGAGGATCTCTCATCTCCGATACTGAACATACAGGTCAGTATACCGGAGGCATCGGGGATCGGTATATCCTTTTAAACCGCACAATGAAAAAACTCCTATGTTTTGATACGAACCTTGAGGGTAGAATTTTGATCGAAAAACGGAAGATTCCTCTAGAAAACCGCGAACGGTTGTTGCGGAACCAGTTGACGATGCGTCAGGGTGTCGATGGATTCGACTTCGAATTAATCCGACCCCCAGAAAAAATATGCCAATCAACCGCCGTAGTGGGAGGATATTTGTAGCGAACGTAGAAAGTAGAATTTTATGGATTCGATTCAAGCTTTTGGTACATCAAGCGATTTTTCTGTTAAGGAGGCGGTAAAGAAGATGACACGCAAGTTGAAGAGGGACGCGGGCAGCCGCGGACCGTCCAAGTTCTGGCCCCGGATGCGGGCCAAGGGCACCTCGGGATTCGCGGCACTCAGTGCCGGAACGCTCGCGGCCGCATCGCTGGCGTTAGTAACCGTACCGGTCCAAGCCAAGCAGGTGGACATGGCAACGGCGCCTTTGGTAGTAACGGGGGACTACGGCTCGCCGGGTCTCACGGAGAACTTTAATCCCTTCGGCGCCGGTCACTTGGAGGGTGTCGATTACATCTATGAACCGATGTATGTTGTCACCTCGCTCAACGGAAGGAAGACGCCTTGGCTGGCGACGAAGTATTCGTGGGTCAATCCTAAGGAGTTGACGTTCACGCTTCGGTCGGGCGTAAAGTTTAGCAACGGGACTCCGTTTACCTCGCAAGATGTGGTGTATACCTTTAACTTGTTAAAAAAATATCCTGCGCTCGATACGAACGCGGTGTGGACTTCCCTCGCGTCGGTCACGGCCCAGGGCAATCAGGTCGTGTTCAAATTTAAGACGACGGATGTGCCTGAATGGTATTACATTGCGACGACTCCAATTGTGGACGCCGCACAATTTAGCAAGGTCAAAAATCCGGTCACCTTTACCAATCCTGACCCCATCGGCACCGGCCCCTTTACCTTGGGGTCATTCACTCCGAGCGAATATATCCTGAAGTACAATCCGAATTACTGGCAACGCAGCAAAGTGCATATTCCTGAAATAGACTTTGTGGCCTTGACCACCAACACCATCACCGATGAGGGTCTGGCGAGCGGTAAGTTCGACTGGGGGGACGTGTTTGTCCCTAATCAGCAAAAGACCTTTATTGCGAAAAATCCCGCCCACAATTTTTCCTGGCAGCCGTATGCCAACCCATGGGTGTTGTATCTGAATTTGACCAAGTGGCCGTTTAATCAGCTGAAGTTCCGGGAAGCGCTCGCCTATGCGATCAATCGCCATCAAATTGTCACGCGCGGCGAGTACGGGTACATGAAACCCGCGTATCAATCGCTCATCCCCCCCGCTTTGCAGGCCCAGGGCTGGGCCAGTACGTCTCTGGCTGCACACTACAACTACCACTTCAACCTGGCCAAGGCGGCGCATCTCCTTGCGCAAATGGGCCTCAAGAAGAACGCGGCCGGCAAGCTATTAGGTAAAAACGGCAAGCCGTTAACGTTCACCCTCGAGGTTCCCGCCGGATGGACCGACATCATTCAGGATAGCGAGTTCATGGCGAAAGACTTCGAAAAATTAGGCATCACCGTCAACTTAGTCACGCCGTCGCCATCGACCGTGGGCAACAATATGGACACCGGGGAATTCCAAATGGCGGACTACTACAGTTCAGGTGCGATCGCCGACCCGTATACGATATACCACGATATGTTAAGCAGTTCAGAAACCGCCCCCATCGGCAAGGTTGCTCCGAGTAACTGGGAACGC
>JAKADW010000269.1 GCA_021820165.1 Bacillota bacterium | reverse complement strand
AATGGCCCTAAGAAGCGGTGGCATCATGAAACAGGAAGGTGGCTCCGTTTGATCAATTGACTAACGATGATCAGACTTGGATAAGTCCATCAGAACGGTCCAGTACGTAAAAAATACCGGGTGACCCCGACGAACCAACTCTCGACAGACGGCCGCCCCAATTCCCCGAGCTCGGCTTACCCCGGCAACCAGGCTAGCGGCGCTGTCATCGATGGCCCCTCCTGCCTAGAAGCGTAATTTCATCCTTTCGCCGGAAGTAGCTGGAAGGGGGCTCTTCGTGGCCCCAAAATCCCTCCACTAGGGATTCCAAATAACGCTCCAGCGGCCGATGCCGAAAATCTAATTCCCGCTTGGCGCGACTGGGGTCAAGACGCGACGCCCATCGGCCACTTAACGGCGAGACCATCCGTGGCTCAAGTCCGACCGCCGTCAGCTCCTCTGCTGAGACCGGGACAATCCGTGCCGGGATGCCCATCAGATGGGCCATCCGTTCCACCAGATCGTATAGCGGAATGTCCTCGTCTTGAGACAAGTTATAGGCTTCGCCTAAGGGAGCATCTAATCTCAGGAGCTCGACCAAGGCCTTTACGACGTCGGTCACATAGACGTGGCGGGTAAGGGTCTTACCCCCATCGGGCAAGAAAAGCGGCCCCCCGTCACGAATGCGCCAGAAATAGGTTTCGAGGCGCCTTTCCGGATCTCGTATCCCATGCACGATAGGAAGCCTAATACGGGTTACGGGAAAACCCTGGTCATGCCGAGCCCGCTCAAAAACGCTTTCCGCCTCTCTTTTGCCAGCCCCATAGCGCCAATTGGCGAGGTCGTCCGCATCGTTAGGCGCCTCCATCATGTTTCCAGCATAGTCCTCCTCGGCTAAGGCCTTAGCAACCGGAAGCTGAATTCCCTCCCGCACTAGATAGGCGGAACCGGAACTAATATAGACATAATGGCCCACGCGACCCAGGAGGGCTTTTACCGCCCCCTCGGCATCGCGCCCACTATAGCCGGCAAAATCAATCGCCGCGTCAAAGCGACCGCCCCTGAGCCGCTCCTGAAATTCGGGGCTTCGCCGGTCGACCACCAGCCGCTCCACCCGATCGCCGAAGGGATCAGGGTGACGCCCACGATTGACAAGTGTCACCGCCCACCCCTCACCAATTAGCTGCCAGACCAGTTGATAGCCCATGAATGTGGTGCCGCCAATCACGAGTACTGTTCGCAAGAACATCCCTCCTAGATATCCTCATCATAGAGAGCGGGGACCGCTTCTCCAACCCCTATTCCCCGACCACTGACCCGCTTCTAGGGATGGCGCGCGCTCGACGGAATCCAGCCGCTGCAACACCAAGTCCCAAACCCAAGCCTAGATAGACAGCGCGCAGGTGACCCTCACCCATCGCCCACCCCGCGATGGGAAAGAGGAGAATCATCAAGAGGCTAAATAAGGCGCTCGGCAACGAAAGCACGGCGGCGCGAAAAGATTCAGGGGCAGCATGGTTCAACGCGGCCTGGTAGGCCGGATCAACATAGCCGTCCAGGCCCGCCGCCACCAGATAGGCGGCGGATCCTCCAGTCAGGGGCATCGTTCCAAAAAGGGCCGTAAAAAGCCCTAAAAAGGCGCTTCCCCAAGAGAGTTGTTTTTCCTTACCTTCTTGGCCTCCGAGAAAACTTCCAAGCGCCGTCACCAGGCCGGCCGTAGCCACAACGGTGGTCGCCCAACTAACCGGCGCACCTTTGAGAACTAAGGTGGACTGGGCATAGAGATTATTAATCGTCACCAGGGCTCCGAGCATGGCCCCAAGAACAATCCAGAGGCGAAGTCCCGGCACTCCCCGACTTAAGTTTAGGGCCTGCCTCAGCTCGCCTGCCATCCCCTGCCCCGGGACACCTAAGCGACGGTCCGGTTCCGGTAGGGAACGAAGGGCCGATAGTCCCCCAAGGGCAGCGAGAGCGGCGATGGCAAATGGCCACGACCAACCGGCAGTGACCGCGAGCCACCCACCCACGGCCGTGGACAAAGCTTGCACTGCCAGTTCGAACGCCAATATTCGGCTGTACACGCGCTGATAGGCTTCCTTCCCGTGGGCGCGTTCGACGAGATCGTAGAGGAGCGCCTGGTCGGCCCCGCCGACAAATGCGTAAGACAAGGCTCCCAAAGCAACGCTCACGATGCCCAGGGTGACGCTCACGGGAACGAGATAGAGGAGCATAAGCGTAGTCGCGGCGTGAATGAGAAGACCGACGAGAAGGCTTACTCGCCGTCCCAGGCGATCGGCGATAACCCCGGTGGGGACTTCCGCTAGGAAAGCCACAAGGTGGAAGGCCGCCTCGGAGAGGCCCACTTCAAAGAGCGTCCAGTGGCAATGAAGAAGGTAGAGTATCCATAGTCCCCGTGTGGGATTAAAAGACCAGGCCGCCGCAAATCCATAGAATCTTTGCAGATGTCGCTTGCTTTGGTCCATCCGACAATCCTCCTTTGGCAACGAAAAAGCTCGGGCGGGTGCCCGAGCGCCAAAGGGATGAGAGTTATCCTCGGGACCTCAGCGCTCTACGGACACCCAGACGGCAAAAAGGGCAGACTCCGCCCTTGGCGCTCATCTGGACATGTCCCCGGTGAAACGGAAGACTCCAACCTTGGAATTGGTGTGGCATCCGACTCCACCTCCTTAAGATTCAATTCAGTATACCATCCCTCAAGTGGCCACCCATGTTAGGTGTACCTTAATCCGTTCCCAGAGAACGGTCCGTGCGGTATAGTCTTTTGGGGCAAAAGCCTCGGGGAGGGTACTATGGATCGATTTCAAGTCATTCCGTCAGTCCATCTGTTTCTCGTTCGCAACCAGCAAATTTTACTGTTGCGACGGTTCAACACGGGCTTCCAAGACGGCAACTACAGCGTGCCTGCGGGACATCTGGAAGGCAACGAAACCGCCACCGAGGCGATGCAACGAGAGGCAAGAGAAGAATGCGGCATCGTGGTGGAGAACTTAGAACCTTGTGGGGTCATGCATCGAAAGTCCGATCAAGAGCGTGTCGACTTTTTCTTCACCGCCGGTAGCTGGCATGGTCAGATCGTCAATCGCGAACCCGACAAATGCGACGACCTCACATGGTTTCCGATGGGTGCGCTTCCGGAGAATACCGTTCCCTACGTGCGCTATGCGCTACAATGCTTCCAAAAGAACACGTGGTATATGGAGTTTGGCTTCGCGGCGGTTTCTTGAGGAAGCGCCCCATGCGCTATTAGCGTTGCGGCCGTGCTGGGTGGCGAGTCCTCTCAAAGTCTTCCCCTCGCGCTGTTCGAGATGAATGGGCGCAAGCCACGTTCATTCGTCGACACTCCACCCCGCAATTCGGGAGGCGAGAGAAACGCCAAACCAGCA
>JAKADW010000268.1 GCA_021820165.1 Bacillota bacterium | reverse complement strand
CGGGTGGCGGTCGTATCACCCCGGAATCCTCGCGAAACGGTGGGCGTTATTCCCCAGTCAACGTCGGTTGACGTAGACCAGGCGGTGGAGGCCGCCGGTTCGGCATTTCAGTCGTGGAAGCGCTTGGGGGCAATGGAGAGAGGTCAGCGCCTGTTTCAGGCGGCCGCCGTCTTAGAACAGCATGTGGACGAATTGGCCCAATTAGCGGCCCGGGAAATGGGTAAACCCATCGGTGAGGCCAGGGGCGAGGCACTGCGGGCGGTTGCCATTCTCCGCTACTATGCCGGTCAGGGGGCGCATCCGGTTGGCGATGTGATTCCCGCCGCCAATCCGAAGACGCTTCAATATACAACGCGGGATCCCCTCGGGGTGGTCGGCATGATTACGCCCTGGAATTTTCCCTTGGCTATTCCTATGTGGAAGGTGGCGCCTGCCCTCATCTATGGCAACACCGTGGTTGTGAAGCCCGCCGAATTGAGCTCACTAACGGCCTATCGCATGTTCTCCTTGATTCAGGGGCTCTTTCCCAAAGGGGTGATCAATGTCGTGATCGGCCAAGGTGCGAAAGCTGGGGCGGCCCTCGTTCAGCACCCTCGCGTTCAGGGATTAAGCTTCACAGGTTCAAGCCAGGTCGGACACACGATCGCCTGCTCGGCGGCTGAACGGGGCGTCAAATATCAGCTGGAAATGGGCGGGAAAAATGCCGTGATTGTCGCCGACGACGCCAACATTGAGCAGGCGGTGGAATTAGTCGTGTCCGGAGCCATGCGGTCGGCCGGACAAAAGTGCACCGCCACCTCGCGGGTCATGGTAATGACGGGCGTTCACCAGAAGTTTCGAGAAGCGTTAGGCGAACGGGTCGCGGCACTTTCCGTGGGAGATCCGCTGGATGTGAGCACCTATCTCGGCCCTCTGGTGTCAGCGGTTCAACAAGAGCGGGTCTATCGCTTTATTGACCACGCCTGCCAAGAAGGATATCCGGCGATCACGGGTGGCGAGCGCTTGGAGCGCGCCGGGTATTTTGTGGCGCCGACGATTTTTGATGAGGTTGATCCTACGGCAGAGATTGCCCAAGAAGAGATCTTTGGTCCGGTGGTGGCGTTGATTCCCGTCGCCACCCTCGATGAAGCCATTGCCGTCGCCAATAGCGTGCGCTACGGCCTCAGTGCCTCGGTCTTTACGCAAAATCTCGCCACTGCCCTCAAAGTGGTGGATGAACTCGAGGTGGGGATGGTACGGGTGAACGAGGAAACGGCCGGGGTCGAATATCAGGCGCCCTTTGGCGGGATGAAGGCGTCGAGCTCCCATTCGCGCGAACAAGGCCTGGCGGCCCGTGAATTCTACACGGAGACAAAGACCGTCGCGATCCGGGCGATATAGGAGGACAAGATGCTGAACTTATGGTGCTGGACCGATGAGGTGGGTTGCTCCCATGTCGGGGTGTCCGAAGGGCCCCTGCTCGACCAGGTGCTGGACCTAGCCACCGTTTCGCCCGACTTCCATTCTGTCCACAGACTTTGGGAGCGGCATGGCGGCGGCAGAAGCTTATCCACATTTCTGCACGGGGCGTTGGCATCCACGGGCGCGCGTGTCGGGCTCGATCCCCAAAGCCTTACGCTCCCCGTCGACTTGCAAGAATGCTGGGCGGCGGGTGTGACCTACCAAATGAGCCGCGATGCCCGCGTGGAAGAAACCCAAGGGGGCGAGGACTTCTACCGCAAGGTATACGACGCCGAACGTCCGGAGATCTTCTTCAAGTGCCCGGGACCGCGCGTGGTGGGACCGTACAGTGAGGTCGGACTTCGCCCGGATTCCCACTGGCAGATTCCGGAACCGGAACTGACCCTGATTTTAGACCCGGAGGGGAATCTCTTTGGCTATACGGCCGGCAATGACATGTCGTGCCGGGATATTGAAGGCGAGAACCCGCTCTATCTGCCGCAGGCGAAAATTTACCACCATAGCGCCGCCATCGGCCCGTCGATCGTGTTGTCCGACACCGTCGATGTCAAACGGCTGGAGATTTCCCTAGAAATCACCCGTGCCGGGAGGCGGGTATTTCATGGGACGATTAACACCGAAATGATGCGGCGCACGCCCCACGAGCTAATCGGCTACCTCACTCGGGCTTGGCCCGTGGCCGGGTGGACCGCGCTCATGACAGGCACCGCGGTTGTGCCGCCAGCGGATTTCAGCCTGGAGCCCGGAGACACGATTGATATTGCCATTAGCGGGATTGGCCATCTGGTCACGCGCGCCCGTCGCATCACGTCGGAATGGACTCGAGGGTAGGAGGGATAGATATGAAAATCACCGCCGTCAATACCTTCATCGCCGGCAATGCATGGAAGAACTGGCTCTTTTGCCAGGTGGAGACCGACGAGGGGATAACCGGGATTGGGGAAGGCACCGTCAATGGGTTCGCGAAGGCGACGGAAGCCGCCATCCATGAAATGTTCCAGCTCGTTGGAGGGATGGATCCGTTTGACACGAGCCGCTTAAGTCTCATGCTCTTCCGGGATTTCTTTTCCGATGGCGGCCAGATTCAGGGGGCCGCGTTGAGCGCCTTGGAAACGGCCTGTTGGGACATTAAGGGCAAGGCCTTGGGGGTGCCGCTCTATGAGCTTTTAGGTGGCAAAGTGCACGACCGATTGCGACTGTATGCAAACGGCTGGTACCAAGCGGATGAGGGCCGCACGCCGGACGCCTTTTACCGCCAAGCCCAAGAGGTGATACGGCGGGGCTACACGGCGCTCAAATTCGATCCCTTCGGAACGGCTTGGCGTCAGGTGGAGCGAAAGGAATTCCATTTGGCCTTGGACATTGTGGCTGCCGTGAGGGATGCCGTGGGGCCAGACGTCGATCTATTCATCGAAGGTCACAATCGTTTCTCGGTGGCCACGGCCCTTCAGTTCGCGGAGGCGATGGTTCCCTTCCAACCGAGTTGGTTCGAGGCCCCGGTGCCTCCGTATCGGATTTCATCGCTGGTTGAGGTCGCGCGCCACTCCCCAGTGCCGATCGCTTGCGGTGAAGACTATTACTGCCGCGAGCAGTTCTCCGAACTTCTCGGCCATGATGTCGTGAGCATTATCCAACTAGAGCCTCAGCACATGGGACTGACGGCCGCCCGCGATGTCGTGGGGATGGCGCATGCCTATAACGCGGTTACCGCCCCGCATAGTGCCCAGGGCCCGATTTGCTCCCTCGTGGCTGCCCACTTGAATGCCGCCAGCCCGAATTTCTACGTCCACGAATTCTTCGATGAGTTTAACGCCGA
This sequence comes from Bacillota bacterium, assembly GCA_021820165.1. The sequence continues at coordinate 112 of JAKADW010000268.1, read as the reverse complement.
ATGGGAAAGTCAATTGCTTACGCGCCCGGCCCGTAACGAAGGCGGCTATCTCGTTCCCCCGGATGAGCCGGGATTGGGCGCGGAACTCAATTTGGAGGAGATCCGGCGCCAT
>JAKADW010000267.1 GCA_021820165.1 Bacillota bacterium | reverse complement strand
CGTTCGTCCTGAGCCAGGATCAAACTCTCCATGACTCGCTGACTTCATTGTGTTCCATTGTGCGTGACTGACGATATAGTTTTCAAGGACCGGGTCGCAGTCGTCATCTCATTCTCGCTCTTGGTCCGGAATCTTAAATCCCGAGGCCATTCGGCGTTAATGACTTGCGACAGCTTTGCTATCATAGCACCTGAATCCAGTCTCCACAACCCCAAAACCACACCAAATTTTTCTGCCCGCCTTATTGAAGAAAGTTCCAAATTTTCGGATCCTCAATGCCCAGCCGCCATAAGGCGATACCGCGAAGCCCGTAGCCGCTAACTAACTGGATCTTGCTTAAGAAGGATGCCGTATTTTCAAACCATACCGAATGAACTTGACCGTTTTGCACATACTCAAAATGATTCGACGAGGACGTCTGCCCATACTGGCTGGCCAAAGTTTTGGCCTGTCCATAGGACACGGCTGTCGTGCCGGAACCTCCCCAATCGTATCCGTAGCCCGGGATACCCAGAACGATTTTATTAGGCGTTACGGTAGACAAGGTGTAATTCACAACCGACTGGACCCAACTGGGTGACGCAATGGGCCCGGGTGACCCTCCCGCCCAATGTTGGTCGTAAGCCATAATCATCAAAAGGTCGGCACTCTTGGCGAGGGCGGCATAATTATAAGCCCCCGTCCAACTATTGCTGGGTTGATTCGCCGTCTCCGCGGGAACCGATAACGTGACATAATATCCGTGTTGATGAAAGATCCTAGAGAGTTGCGCCACGAAGCCACTAAATGCATGACGTTCGGTCGGAGCAATGCCCTCCCAGTCGAGATTAATCCCGTCGTAGCCGTTGTTTTCTACGAGGGTGAGCATGTTATCAATCGCACGCATTCTGGCCACCGGGCTATTCAAGAGCGGGCCGAATACCGATTGACCGGCCATATTTTCTACTAGCCCAAATGTCCATAGATTATGCTTTTGGGCAATCCGTAAGACGGCAGGATTAGTCTGTCCCGAAATCGATCCATTGGCGTGAATGGTATACCAAAACGGGATGATTCCAGTTAACACCGGAAGATAGTGGCTAAGCATCGCGGCGGCGTTACCCGCATTACCGGGGTCATAAAAATATCCAAGCACCATCCCTGCAGGCAATCCATCGACCGGAGTCGATTTCAACACAGTCGCGGCGGGACGCCTTGGTGTTGGCGCCGCAATGGTACGGACCTGCCGCTCCGCACCAGACAAGAGGGACTTGTCCAGTTGCGTCACCCCACGCACACCACCGGCCACCAATACGCCTAGCAGCAAGATTCCCGCTATCATATACAACATAAGCCGCCGACGGCGCATGGAGTCATCACGCGGCGCCCACCGGGTCCTCGTTGCCATCCTATCCCACCCCCGCCACGAGGATATGCTGTGAGGCGCGAGGATAGACGTATTTTGTATAATGACGAATAGGAGCTGTGACGGGGGAGGACAACCGCCAATGCGGGTACTTTTGGTAGAAGACGACGATCGTGTCGCGCGTTTAGTGGTGCTTGAGTTAAAACGCGCGGGCTGGAACGTGGACTGGCGTACCACTGGCCGAGAAGGACTTTCGAGCGCCATTGGTGAGCATTACGCTGTGGTCATCCTGGACTTGACCTTGCCGGATCTCGATGGTCTAACGGTCTGTCAATCCTTGCGTCAGGTCTCCAACGTGCCGATTTTAATGTTAACCGCGCGGGACGCCGTAGGCGAACGCGTACGAGGACTTGATGCGGGCGCCGACGACTATTTAACCAAACCGTTTGCTCCCATGGAGTTACTCGCTCGGGTTCGGGCCCTGTCGCGTAGACAGCCCACAGTGTCCATGCCACACGATACGCTACGCGTAGGCCCCCTGGAACTATCCCTATCCCGCCATTTGGTGACCGTGGGACAAATCCCGGTCGATCTGACCCGCCGCGAATTCGACCTGCTTCATTACCTAATGAGCAACCTGGAAATCACCCTCACCCGCGACATGGTGTTGGACCAAGTCTGGGGGTGGGGATACGTAGGCACCTCCAATATCGTGGATGTCTATGTCGGCTATGTCCGTCAGAAGCTCGAAGCGGTGGGATGTCCTCCCCTGATTCATACAGTGCGCGGGGTGGGCTATTGCCTGCGATCGGACGGCGCTACGGAATGAGGCGATCATCGAGTCTGCGCAATCGGCTGACGGCACAAACCATCAGCGCCATTGTGGGGCTGGTGGTGGTACTAGCCCTGGTCACCCTCGTCTCCGTCAGCATTCATCTCTTCGACGCCGCTCGTAGTGACGCCTACGCCGCGTACGACGGCATCTCCACCGTTCGCGGGTCGACCCGACAGGCCTTGCTCAATGAGTACACCCGTCCACTGGATCCGCATATTTGGGTCATTCAGCAGCACCGGGTGATTGCGCATTCCCCCAATACACAAGGACGGCTAGTCCCCACCCTGCCCCGTTGGGGACCCTTAGTGTTTTCCCCGGTAGCCGCCCTACAAATTGATGTGCGGCAAGGCTCTCTCCAATACCGGATCGACTGGCCCATATCGTCTGACCTCGACATCCTAGGTGACCTCCTGGTGGTGCTAGGATTCGTTACCGCCATGGCGGCGTTGGTCGGTATTCTACTTGGTCGCTGGATCACCGGGCGCGTACTAGAACCGGTCAAGAACATGACCAACTCGGTACAAACCATGATCCGCGACCAGGAATACCACCCCGTGATCAACCCGTCCCCACACACCGAAGACGAATTCTCCGAACTGTCACAAGTCTTTTCGCAGTTGATTACCATCCTTAACGATCGATGGGAGCGCGACCGAACGCTTTTGGCCGAGGCAGCCCACCAGTTACGCACCCCACTGGAGGTCATGCGCGGTAACCTCGACATCCTCTCCCATTGGGAGAGCCTCGACCCGACACTCGAAGACGAGAGTTTGGCTGCGCTGGATCGGGCGGTCAGCGACATGACGCATCTAGTACGGGACTTACTCACATTAGAGCAGGCTAATCGGCACCCCGTGAAGCTCCAAACGCTCGCCTTAATACCGATCCTCGAAGACATTGTACAGGATGCCTACGCCCTTAACCCAGACGTCCCCATCGTGTTTAACTTCCCGGCCTTGATGACCGAGCCGGTGCTCGGTTTTGAACCGTACACCCGGCGTGCCTTGTGGTCCGTACTGGAAAATGCCCTCAAGTACGCCGCCACCCCCGAATCCCCGGTCCTCATCCATATGGTCACCACTCCGGACGACTTGGACCTCGTTGTGGAAGATCACGGGCCGGGGATCAGCGCCGAGGATCTACCGCACCTATTTGAACGATTTTACCGAGGTGAGACGGCCCGGGGCACTATCGGCACCGGCCTTGGGCTCAGCATTGCGCAGGCCTTGATG
>JAKADW010000266.1 GCA_021820165.1 Bacillota bacterium | reverse complement strand
CTAGATAGACTCATCGTTTGGTCTCCCTTGACGATCTGAATTAGGCGTTAGGCGCCCGATCACGAACGCAGAGATTAGTTACCCGCTATGCTCGGCGCGGATACCATCCATCTGGCTTCGTAGAATGGAGATTTCCTTAGCGAGCCGGCCACGGGTACTCCGAATTTCTAATAATTCCTGTTGGGTGCTAATAGCCACCCGTACCGTCGCCGCTATCCAATACGATAATGACTCGGGCGTCTTGGGGATTACCGGGTGGGTGTCAATAGCCCGGCCTAGTCCCCAAATTTCTGAGCCTAGCGCGTGCGCTTCGTCGATTAGAGGTCCGGGCACTGTCTCCTCCGTGTCGGGCATAAACCGGAATTGTCCCACCAATGTCTCTTGGACCAACCGGAATGAAAGCAGACTCACGCGACTGACGCCCACAAGCTCTACATACAGCCGATTCGCGGAATCGGTGGTATTCAAGACGCGCGCCACGGTACCAATCGCTTGCGGTTCGGACCAGCTGCTAAGTTCTGTCCCATTGGGGTGTCGATTAAGGCTCAGCACAAACCCGGTATCGCGCTCGGAGGCTTCCATGATCATGGCACGATGCCGAGGCTCCGGAACACTAAGGCTCATGCGAGTACCCGGAAATAAAACACCCGACCACGGTAAAATCGGGAACGTGATTACATCTCGATGCGTTGGCATAGCAAACCTCCTCTGCATACCTCGTAGTGACCTTTGGTGCGAAAGTGGACTCTGGCTATATTTTAGCGGACTCTCCATCAGAGTCCAACTACTCTAGGGACCCATCCCCACATTTTTTCGTGTAATCCGAACATTCTCTCGGTTCTCAATTAAGCTTGTTAATTTTCGTGGGGACGGTGTCATGCTAATATAAGACTACAATACTACTTGAAGGCAAAATCATGCGGACCAGTGGGAGGCAGATTCACCTTATGGGATACGGACTAACCGACGAACAACGGATGTTTCAAGAAACCGTACGACGACTAGTAGAAACCAAAGTAGCGCCCCGCGCAGCGGAAATCGATGCCACCGGAGAATTCCCTTGGGATATGGTCGACCTCTTTAGAGAAAACGGTTTAATTGGGGTAGGCATGCCAGAGTCGCTGGGAGGTGGGGGAGCCGACCTCCTTACATTTTGTCTCGCGGTGGAAGAAGTGGCCCGGGCTTGCGCAACATCCAGTCTCATCATCGCCGCTCAGCACCTGGGCGCGATGCCAATTTTAGTCGCCGCGACACCCGACCAACAAGCCCGTTTCATTCCCGAGATCGCAACCGGAGAAAAGCTGTCCGCGTTTGCTCTTACCGAACCCCAAGCGGGGTCTGATGCCGGGGGCACACGGACTCGTGCGCTCCGCGACGGCGAGCACTATCGAATTAACGGCAGCAAAGTCTTCATCACTAATGGAGGCATTGCCAAAACCATCGTGGTGTTCGCTTCTACCGCACCCGAAAGAGGAGTCCGTGGCATTTCTGCTTTTGTGGTGGACGGGGATCAACCGGGCGTGAGCGTGGGCCGTATTGAGAAGAAAATGGGAATCCGGGGTTCCCAGACGGCCATGTTAAATTTTGACGATGTAGTGGTCCATCAAGACCGCCTCCTGGGAAAAGAGGGTGATGGGTTTAAGATTGCCATGCGCACCCTCGATCGAACCCGACCGGGGATCGCCGCCCAAGCCCTCGGTATCGCACAAGGCGCTTTAGATGTGGCCCAGGCTCACGTAAAAAGCCGCCAACAATTTGGGCAGGCCCTGTCGGAATTTCAAGCCATTCAATTTATGCTGGCCGATATGCAGACCCAGATTGAGGCTAGCCGCCAATTGCTCTATAAAGCCGCCGAAGTGGTAGAAACTGCGGGATTTGCGACCTCGTCCTCAAAAGAAGTCACCCGTTACTCAGCCATGGCCAAGCTTATGTGCTCGGACACCGCGATGCGGGTCACGACAGACGCCGTGCAACTGCTTGGAGGCTATGGATACGTTCAGGACTACCCAGCGGAGCGCATGATGCGCGATGCTAAGATTACCCAAATTTATGAGGGTACAAATCAGGTGCAAAGGCTGGTAATCTATCGCAATATGTCGCCGGAGGGCGTGTCATGACCCACACCGCCATTAGCGAATTACGTCACCATGTGGGACAAACCATCACATTAAAGGGCTGGGTCACCCACTTCCGATCCTCAGGCCGAATCCATTTTATTATCGTGCGGGATGGGACCGGGGTGGTTCAATGCGTGTTCAAACGAGATGGGGTCCAAGACCCGCTTAGCACGGAAACTGCAGTGAGCGTGCAGGGTGAGGTTAAGAAAGACCCCCGATCCCCCATCGGGGTGGAGATCGCCGTGACCGAGCTTACGGTAATCGGGGAGAGCCCCGACTACCCGATTACGCCTAAAGAACATGGCACGGACTTTCTGATGGGGCATCGGCATCTCTGGGTGCGTAGTCCACGTCAGGCCGCCATTTTACGGATTCGCGCCGCGATTGTTCGTAGGGCCCGTAACTTTCTGGACCGTCACGGATTTATAGTGGCGGATCCGCCCATCATTACGCCAGCTGCGGCCGAAGGAAGCACCACCCTATTTGGCATCGACTATTTCGGGGACCCCGCGTTTTTATCGCAATCGGGCCAACTTTACATGGAGGCCTTAGCCATGGCGCTGGGCAAAGTCTATTCGTTTGGACCGACCTTCCGCGCGGAGAAATCCAAGACCCGGCGGCATCTTACCGAGTTTTGGATGCTGGAACCGGAAATGGCTTTTGTCGAATTTGAGGAAAGTCTTCAATGGCAAGAACGCTTGGTCGAAGCCATCGTGTCTGGTGTGCTTGAAGACTGTACCCCTGAACTGGTACTGCTGGAGCGTGATCTTTCTCGGTTAGAGCGGGTGAGGGCCCCGTTTCCTCGTATCACTTACGACGAGGCGTTGGTCCGGTTGGCCGACCTCAACCTGCCTGTAGCATGGGGCGAAGACCTGGGGGCACCCCACGAGACCGCGCTCGCCGAGCAGTTTGACCGACCCTTGTTCGTCACCCACTATCCAACGGCGCTTAAGGCCTTTTATATGCACCCCGATCCCTATCGGCCGGAAGTGGTGCTGGCCGCGGATCTCTTGGCTCCCGAAGGCTATGGAGAGATCGTCGGAGGGAGCCAGCGGATCCACAATCTAGAGCTTCTCGAGCAACGGCTACAGGAACATCACTTGCCCGACGAGGTCTATTCGTGGTATGTCGACTTGCGTCGATATGGCTCCGTGCCCCATAGTGGATTTGGCATGGGTCTGGAACGGGTCGTAGCCTGGATTGCGGGTCTCGAGCATGTGCGTGAAACAACCCCATTCGCACGAACCCTGAACCGAGTATGGCCCTAAATCAAAAGAGGGAGGAGGCCATCGATGGCACCATCA
>JAKADW010000265.1 GCA_021820165.1 Bacillota bacterium | reverse complement strand
GCGTTGTTAGCCTTGCCATTTGCCTATTATTTATTACGAGGCTTGGGCATAAGGTAGCTCCGAGGTGAGTACCCTGGAGCCCACACGTTACTGGCGCGAATTTGTCATCTGGTCACTTCTTTTCGTGGCCGCGTACGTGTTTTGGCGTTGGGTGGCTGGCTATCTGATGCCGTTTTTGTTGGCGGGTGTTCTCGCCTCATTGGTGCTTCCGGTAGTAGAACGGCTTGAACGGATGGGGATCCGACGGGTCTGGGCGGTCATCATGGCCCCGGGGAGCGTCCTCTCATCATTGAGCGTGTTGACCGGTGCTGTGCTACTCTTGGTCACAGCCGAACTCGTTCAGATTACGCACCGTTTGCCGCGCTATCTGCATGCGCGCCCCTTGGGATTGCAGCGAGCAATCGGGAAGTGGAGTCAGTTAAGAGGGCAATTCGGCTTAGGTCAAGGGAGTATCCATCAAGAAATTCATGATCTTTATCGCATGCTCGGCACGGTCGTGAAGAGCGTGGGGCATTTGTTGGTCATGCTGCCTGAATTCGCGTTGATGATGATCGTGGCAGTGGTTGCGGCGTTTTTTATTCTTCGTGATTATGAACGCATCTCGCCCTGGCTTCGTCGCCTGAGTCCTCCAGCAGTTCGCAGCCGGATAAAACCCTTCACCTCCCTTATTGCTGGAGGCCTCTGGGGATACGTCCGGGCCGAGCTCGCGTTGGTGAGTCTAACCGGACTTGCGACCGCGGGCGGCCTCTTGGTTATTGGTGCTCCCTATGCTGTGCTGGTTGGGTTACTGGCGGGGCTCTTGGATTTGGTACCGTTCATGGGCCCGACCATTTTATTGGTGCCTTGGGCGGCGGGAGCGGGGGCCACAGGACACTGGGCGCTTGCCCTCCATCTCCTCTTGGTGCTGTTGGCGGTGGCCATTATTCGGCAATTGTCCGAGCCGCGCTTGGTGGGACAGGGCACAGGTCTGCACCCGCTCGTGGTATTATTTTCCCTATACATGGGAATCCGCATCTTTGGCGGGGCCGGAGTCATTGTTGGGCCGGTTACGGCGGTGATGCTGAATGCGGTGCGTCGAGCGCGCCGTGAGGGAAGGGGATAGCCGTGCGTTTAGTACTGTTAGGGGCAACCGGGCCGATTGGTGACAGCACGCTCAAAGTCTGGCGCGAACACCAAGACAAGATTGGAATCGAGGGACTGGCTGGCCATCGCCAGGGAGACCGTCTATGGGACATGGGCATCGAGACCGGGGCAGAGTGGATTTGCCTAACCGACAAGGGGGCGGCCGACGCGCTTCAGCGCACCGTGCGGGGATCCAATGGCCCGGAAATTTTGGCCGGAGAGGAGGCACTTTGCCAGGCGATTGGCTCCACTCGGGCCACGCATGTGCTAGGCGCCATGAGCGGTTTCGCGGGCTTAAGCCCCACGCTGGCCGCTTTGAATCGGGGCCTTCGGGTCCTGTTAGCCAATAAGGAGACGTTGGTAGCGGCGGGAGACTTAGTGCGCCAGGCGGCCGCTCAGGGTGGTGGCGAGCTTGTACCCGTGGATAGCGAGCACTCGGCGATATTTCAGTGCTTAAGGCCAGGGCAGCCCGTGCGGCGGATCATCTTGACCTGTAGTGGGGGACCTTTCCGGGGGCGCTCCCAAGCCGATCTTCGGGATGTAACGGTGGAGGACGCCCTGAGGCATCCCAACTGGTCAATGGGGCCCAAGATTACGGTGGATTCTGCCACGTTAATGAATAAGGGATTAGAAGTCATTGAGGCGCACTATTTGTTTGGCGTGGATTACGATGCGATCGATGTGGTGGTTCACCCGGAAAGCGTTCTACATTCCATGGTTGAGTACGCGGATGGCGCCACCATGGCCCAGTGCGGGGTGCCTGACATGCGCGTCCCCATCGAGGTCGCGTTGGCTTGGCCGGAACGATGGCCGCTTAATGTCGAGCCCTTTCAATGGGTGGGTCGGGAATTACACTTTGAGGAGCCCGATTGGCATACTTTTCCGCTCTTAAAGCTAGCCTATCAGGCAGGACGATACGGCGGGCTATTTCCGGCGGTTCTGAACGCCGCCAACGAAGCGGCGGTGTCCGCCTTTCTGGAGCGCCGCCTGGCGTTTCTTAAGATCGCGGACATTGTCGAAGAGACGTTGTCAACCTTTGTGCCGCACGGCGCCGTAAGCGACGTGGAGGATGTCGTGAGGGCGGATCGATGGGCGCGCCAACACGCTGAAACTTTGGCGGCAGACTAGGGGGAACAGCATGCTCACAGTAATCGCGTGGATCGTGGTCTTTGGTATCTTGGTCGCCGTGCATGAGCTTGGGCATTATTTAGTGGCCAAAGCCTTTGGCATGCAGGTAGACGAATATTCCTTGGGATTTGGGCCCCGCCTCATCAAGGTATCCGGGCGAGAGACGGAATACTCGCTACGCCTCATTCCTCTTGGAGGGTATGTTCGGCTCGCTGGGATGGATGGGGAGCGGAGCGCTGACGCCAACCACTATCCTAATCGCCCACGTTGGCAGCGATTTCTGGTGATTTTTGCGGGCCCGGTAATGAATCTGGTGCTAGCCTTTGTCCTGTACGCCTTACTTTTTGGCCCCATTGGGGTGCCCGTGGCGACTACCACCATCACGCATCTCATGCCTCACTATCCCGCCGCCGCCGCAGGATTAAAGCCGGGCGACCGGGTTATTGCCATTGATGGGCAGGCGGTACATTCGGGCACGCAATTAGAGTCGATGATTAGACATCATGCTACAAAGCTCATGCATGTTACGGTGGCCCGTCATGGCCGGCATCTGACCTATCCCCTGCGAGCACGGCTCGACACCCATACCAAGCCTCATGCGTATCTCATCGGCGTCCAATTAGGAATGGCCGTCGCACACCTCCGACTGTGGCAGTCCATTGCCACGGGTGTTTCCCAGACGGTGGCCATGACAGCCGCTTGGTTTAAGGCCCTGTTTTTACTCATTACCGGCCGGAGCCGATTTGACCTCATGGGTCCCGTGGGTATTGCGGTGGTGGTCGGCCAAGCGGCTCATCAAGGCTGGGCAGATTTGTTCATGCTAGCTGCGGCGCTGTCGGCTAATTTGGGCCTCTTTAATGTCTTGCCGGTGCCGGTGCTGGATGGTAGCAAGTTGTGGCTTCTCATTATCGAAGGCATCCGGGGTAAGGCCATGGCGCCCGAGCGAGAAAATATGATTCACCTGGTCGGCATGGCGTTTTTATTGGTATTCGTAGTGTTTGTGACCTACCACGACTTGGTTCATTACCTTCATTTGGGTTAGTCGCTAGTCTATCCGCCCTCGGGATGCTAAGATGAGAGTAATCGTTGACGCCGGTCCGGGGTTCCAAAAGGGGCTTCGACCGGTGGTATTTTGAGGAATTCGTGAGGTGCATGATGACAAAAGCGGTAAAAGT
>JAKADW010000264.1 GCA_021820165.1 Bacillota bacterium | reverse complement strand
TTCACCGTCATTGGCTGTATTCTAACCCCTATCATTGCACGCAAGTTGGGGCGGCGGACCATGCTGGCCATTTGGTTAATTTGTATGATTGTGGGCGTGTTGGGAACCTTTGGATTAGCCTACTACACCCACAGCATCACTGCCTTCTTCTGGTTCATCCCCATTCTGGGATTGGGCGGCGCTGACTTTGCGGTGTTCACCTTATGGCTGCCGGAGCAATATCCGACGCGGGTACGGGCCACAGCCTTTGCCTTCGCCACCTCCGTGGGACGCTTCGTGGGGGCCATCATTACCTTTATTGTCGGAGCCCTAGTCTCATCGATGGGCACGCTGGGATTGCCGGTGGACTTGACGGCTATTGCTTTCATCATCGGCTTGTTCCTGCTGACCATGAGCCCGGAGACCAAAGGCACGACCTTGCCGGAATAAGTTCGTGAGGGCAGAAGGCGCCCAAAAGGGGCGCCTTCTCCGGTTTTAGTGCCGTCCCTTGCAACCGCGCCTGGCCGCCCTTCACAACCTGACGGAGGGATACTCTGGGCACGAATGAAGTATCCCTATCGTCGTAAAGGAGTCTCCCATGGATATTGTGATTCAACCGCCTCAGGGTATGGGGCAAAGAGAGTGGTTAGCGACCTTATGGCAAAGGGAGTGGGGCGGCGATCCGATGGTTTCCGGGCTGAGTCGCTACTATCTTTCCGACCTCATAGCCCTATTAGCCCTGCATCAAGGCCGCCCGGTTGGGGCAGTCACCTGGTTCGCCCACGGAATGGAGGGGGAAATTGTCAGCCTGAACGCCCTCATTGAAGATCAGCAGATTGGAACCCGCCTGGTGGGGGCAGTAGAAGATACGGCACGCCGCCAAGGCGTAAAGAGGCTCTACCTGGTGACGACCAACGACAACCTCCGCGCCCTCGCCTTCTATCAGAAGCGGGGCTATCGACTACACTCTCTCGATAGGGGTGCGGTCGACCGCGCGCGAAAGACCAAACCCACCATTCCCCTGGTGGCCGAAAACGGCCTTCCGATTCACGACGAATTGGTGTTAGACAAGTTTTTATAGGCGCGGGAGCGGAGGCATAGAAAAGGAACGGCGACCGTTTCGCCGTTCCCTCTCGAAAATCCGATCGCTATTGCGGGTCAAACCACTCCCGCATGACATCGAACCACTCGTCTTCCCGGATCTCAACGTTCTCTTGGCGGATTTCTTCGTCCATCGGGAGCACCTCCAACTGTATTTGTGCCCATTGTATGGAGGTACCGTCGTGGTTGGCGTTAGATATGCCCCGAATCGCCACAATTCTCCGGCGAATGGTTATAATGCACCGGTGAATGACAGCGTTGCCACTCGGTCCGGAATTCCGCCCGGATTTCGGCCATCACTTGGTCGGCCGCCTTCAGCTCCGGGCCAAACCCCCAAAATAATACGGTGCCCACCATCCGCCCCCAGCGACTCATCGGCTTTCGCGACCCGATGGGAAACCCCAGTGCGCGCATTAAACTCGCGTGGATAGTCCGCCGAAGCGCATCCATCCGTTCTACGTCGGCCATATCGATTCCATACGCCCAACCCATTTCCAATGCCCAGGCAAAAAGAATCATGGAGAGCAGCGGGCCTCCGACCAAAAGACCCGCTGGTCCCACGAATAGCGCCGCTGCGCTTTCCCCAAAGAGCCAGCGACGCCAATGGTCTCGTAGGCGGCTTGCCCGTTCTTCCACGACCGCTGCCGGCAACCGACGCACGTCCGCCAACCGTCGTACGGGATATCCTTGCTCCCGATACCATTGGAATACGCGGTCTTGTGGGTGGCGCTCGACAATCCAATCTAAGGCGGCAAGCCCCGCCTGATCCAGTAACGGCCAGTAGATGCGTGGTGTCCGAATCATCCGCCGACCTCCTCACGTTAGCCTATGAAGAGACCCGCCCCAGGCGCGCCTGTCCCCCTGAAATGGTTGTTGGGGGCCCTTGGAGTGGGAAAGTCGGGAAAATCGCCCGGACTCCCCGAATGAGCAAATACCGGATACAATAATAGCGAGGAGGTTCGACGATGGGATTCGGACCCAAGGCATCCAGCGTGGAAGCTGGCGTACAAGCGGTACGAGACTTAATTGAGCTGCTCTACCCCGACCGAGCTACGCCGGAGGTGCTAAACCTATTCGGGGAAACGGCGCGCGCCCTGCTCACGGCCAAAGCCGCATTGACATTCGAAAACATCGATCGATTTTGGCAAAATCCCGAATGGAGACAGTGGGTTCGTGAACGGTGGCCTGAGCCTTTGTCAGGGCCGTGGGATTCCTATCCCGGCCAGGCCGTCAATCCGAAAGAGTTGGACCCCAACTTTGGCTGGTTAATCGCTGATCGGTTGGCGGCGGGATTTCACGATCCCAGCGACGACGAACCTTAGCCGGGTTCTCCTCGAGAATCGACCAGTTCAACGGTCAACGATGGCAAGAGGCGGCGCGCTTCGCGGACTTTAACGTCCACCTCGATGCCCAACTCCCGCTCCAAGAGCTCCCGAAATCGCGAAAACGTACGCTCCACATCATAGCCTTCCAGCACTGCCGCCTCGACCTGCAATTGATCCCTCTTTTCCACCGGGTCAAAGATAAGCGCGGCACGTAACCGATCGGCCAGACCCTCCGTTCGAAACCACGCCTGCGCGAGGTGACTCGCCGAGAGAAAGCCATGGTCAAGCGTCCCAATTTCATTGACGCGTCCCCAGGCCGGACGGGTCACGGGACCGGCCTGACCACAGGGACAATCCGAGCGCACGTCGGATACTGCATCGCCCAAGGCATATCGTTCGCCATTCCAGGTCATTTCGACTGAGAATAGCGTTTCGGTTAGCGGCTTAAACGATACCGGCATGCCGGGGTTCAGCCAGTGCCAACGGCCAAGGTTGCAGGACATCGCTAAAGGCCCTGGATGTTCGGCCACCTCATACACGTCACGAACCACGAGATCGGGGAGATATTCGCCGAGCCGTTGCTGGAGCGCGCCTTGGCCGGTGACATCACCGGTGAGCCAAAGTTCTCGGACACCCGAAAGACGGCCGCGTAGAAAGAGCCGTAGAGCGGCTAAGGGCGATGTAATCAGGTAGGCCGCGGGTATGTCATCGATCACCTCAACCAAATCGAGGGCCGACACGGCCACCGCGCGAAGCCCATAATGAAGAGCTCCGTTTACGAGCGCGTGGGATAAATCGGGATTGGGAAGAGCGACCAATAACGTCCGTAGAGGCATCCAATCCCGGAGGGAAAAGAGCTGTTCCCACGCTCCCATCGCCCGGCGATCCGCATCTAGACCGCGAAAACACCAGATCGGCGGCCCCGCATACCCGCGCGTCCGAACCAGAAGACCGGGTTGATTCTGTGCTAAGGCCTTCTGTTGCCAACGGCTTCGTGCTTGGCTTTCTTCCCGCTCCATCCGTGTCCCCCTGCCCTAGATC
>JAKADW010000263.1 GCA_021820165.1 Bacillota bacterium | reverse complement strand
GCGTTAGCTGGTCATCCGGATCGAGACGTCGGCGTCCCGTGAAGTACCGGCACATCAGTGCCCCAAGTCCTGATCCGATAATAAACTCGTTGGCCGGATCGTCCCCACCTCCCCGATAAATGGCGCCTTGCATGGCTGCTAAAATGTCTCCTTCAAACACGTGCGGCGCCGTCAGCGCAATAGCCTCCCCTAACGCCTTATCAGCTAACCGCGCCGCCTTTCTGACATAGCCTAGCTCCGCAGCACTTTTGACTACCCGTAGGCGACTGACCAAATCCGACGCATCTTCCAACGTAAATTCTGGCTCCAAGGCGGCTTGGAGCCGAAACGCGCTACGCCCCGTCAACCCATACGACTCCCACTCCACCCCAAGGCGTTGACCCTGGGCACCCACGCTGTGCAGGATGTCTTGGAGTTGTCGAGCCGGATCGACGTCGGGGCCATCCACCCAGGTGCGTACATCCGAAATCACCGAGGTATATCGGGCTTGTAGATAGTCTGGGGCACGGGTCAACAGGATCATGCGACCATCGGCTCCCAGGTAAAGGCACTGAAAGAACACGTAACCAAAGGTGTCATATCCCGTGAGATAGTACATGCTTTCTTGGCGAAAAAGGAGTAACCCGTCAAGCTGACGGCCTTGCATTTCATTAATGGTGCGCGCCTGCCGCTCTTGGAATTCCGTTCGATCGAAATGAATATGAAGTCCATAGTCGGTCGCTAATGCTCCGGGCGTGTGAGGGGAATCCGTCATCATGCTCACCTCCGACACTTTGATGGTTATGCCATTGTAGAAAACAACGGAAACACGAAGATATCGGCCTGCCAAAGGTCTGCTCATCATCCACATGTTCCGGGGACCATAACTTTTCACCAGATCACCATTCAAATCCGTCTGGCGTAGGCCTGGTCGAGAGCCTCTCTTTTCCATTCGGCGGGCGGGACCTGCCGGGGGTCCCCCTACATTAGTCCCGCCTGATACGCTCACAATGCAACAGATCCCCCTGATCCTGCAAGAACTTTGGTTTCTCCACGAGGAAAAATTTAGCAAGTTGCACCTGGCACAGCCACCCCCCAAGGAGTTTTATTGCGACTTAAATCCAGAACCAACAAATGGCCGCACGCTATCTCGCGTTAGGGACTACTACTCCATCTGTAAGCCTAATCTCTCTGCGGATCAATAAAAATGATCCCTCAAAGGTTTTCAGATTCTGATTGTGCAAACGCTCCTTAAGACTTAGGATGTGGATACGATGTGCGTTCGACGTGATCCCCGTTAAGCCTTTACCGATGTAGATGGAGGGCACTCGGAGCCTCGAGCATTAATCCCAAAACCTCCTGCCCCCTTCCCAATGGGCCAAGCGGTGGGATCTCATACGACAAACGATATCGAGAGTGGGGAGATTCGCGTATGCACATTGTGGTCTTCGGAGCTGGCGCCGTGGGGGGATATTTCGGTGGCAGGTTGGCCAAGGCTGGAGCTCCGGTCACGTTTTTAGTGCGTGAGAAGCGTGGACGGGAGCTAATGCAGCGAGGTTTGCGTGCACACAGCGTGCACGGGGATTTTGTCGTAGAACACCCGCGTCTCGCCCGCAGTGTGGCCGAATTGGCCTCACCACAACTAGTGATCCTGGCCGTTAAAAACTATCATCTTAATTCCGTCTTGCCGCAATTGCGCGAGCTGGTGGGCCAAGGTGCCAAGGTTTTGCCGCTTCTTAATGGCGTTGAGCACATCCGGGTTTTGAAAAAAGCGCTAGGGGTCGATGCGGTGCTGGGGGGAGCGTGTTACATCGAGGCGACTCTGAACGCGGAGGGCGATATCGTACATACCAGTCCGATGCACGATGTGGTTTTCGGATCGATATCTGGTGGGGAAGACGACGAGTTCTTAACTGAGCTCGCGTCTCAGTTTGAGCGGTCTGGTGTGAATGTGAAGCAAAGTCCTCAGATCATGCGGGACATTTGGCAAAAATACTTGTTTCTGGCGACCTTTAGCGCCATCACGGCCGCAACCCGGAAGCCAATTGGTGAAACTCTCTCCGATCCGGTGACGCACCAATTCCTCGAGGAATTGGTGGCAGAGGCCGTAACGGTCGGCCAAGCCTATGAGTCGACGTTGCCTGCGAACACCTTAGACATGGTTCTAAATAAATTCCAAGCCGTGGCTCCCAGCATGACTTCTTCATTACACCGAGACCTAGAAAAAGGCCTGCCGCTCGAACTTGATAGCTTACAGGGGGCGATGATTGACATGGGGGCTGCCCGCGCCATACAAACACCGAACATGCGCGCCCTCTACGCGCTGTTGCATCCATATCGAGATGGAGCGCGGAGAACCGGTCCATAAGGATCGCCCATGTCGAGTCCTTTCGGCCAACCGATTCAAGTCTCGACCATTGCTTTCACTAAACCCGACATTGTCATGGTTTCGAACTTTAGCGATGCCGCCGGAAGTCCAATGGGCTTCGCCGGGGTATTGGATGGAACGAGGTAGCGAAACAATTCGATCGGGCATCGAGCGCGATTCAGCAGATTTGCTAATGGTAGTTGACATGGACCTGGTGAAAGGCATCGCGCTTCATGCGCTGTCCGCGATCGACGTGGCGGTATAGGACCGGGCCGGTAAAACCCAACATGGTTCCTTGCCCTTGGACTAAGGCGTACACTCGCGCAGGTTTTTTGTCCAGCTCTAGCGGGCAATCGGTTAAAGGGGGAGCTCACTGAGCCCGACTCGGTTCAAGTCAAATACGGATATGCGACCGTCGTAAGAAAGTCCGGCGAGCCATCTTCCATACTTCAAGAATCGCATAGGCTTTGTCTAAGTGCGCCGGCACCGTCTTGGATGGTCTGGCGAACCGTCTTAAGCCCAGTGCCGCCCATCGAGCGCACTGCGAGGAAATTTTATCACCTCGCGATGCGCCCCATTAATTGGAGTACGCTAGTCACCGGAGATCAAGACCCATCGGGCAAACCCCGTATAACAACCGCCAATGGAGAAATCCAGGATGCCTTTTGTAATCCCCCCACACGCCAGAATACTGAGCTCTCCCTAACTGGGTATTGTCGATCGTTCTGCACTGTGCTATGGTCCATACATAATCTCATCGTTTGTCGGGAGCTTGGGGTGCCAGGCTGAGAGGGTAGAGTACTACCGACCGAATAACCTGATCTGGGTAATGCCAGCGTAGGGACATTAGACGAGTCACGTCTCTACGCTACCCATCCTACTGGATCGGTGGCGTTTCGTTCGTTAGGCATCGGCGGCCCTGCAACGGATGAAGGAGGCAATACGATTGAAGCGTACCAATAAAAATCGCCCCTCCCGCACATTTCCGGGAAGTCACAAGACCTACCTAACGGGAAGCCGACCTGACATTCGGGTCCCAGTACGTGAAATTGCGCTAACTCCCACCACGACCAAAAATGGTCAACAAGATAATCCGCCCGTGCGTG
>JAKADW010000262.1 GCA_021820165.1 Bacillota bacterium | reverse complement strand
CAAACCTCCAAGTGCCCCATTCGGATTCACTGGCTAAGCAGCAGCTGAAAAAAGCTGGCAACCCAAGTGGCTTCTCGTTTACCTTGTTGGGCAGCAACGATCCGGTGACGGCGCAGGAGATGCAGGCGATTCAGAGCCAATTAGCCAAGGTGGGCATCACCATGCACATTGAGCCGGTCGATTTCACCACTTTGTTGACGGATGCCATCAATGGCAACTACCAGGCCGATCTATTGGGATGGAGCGGCCGGCCGGACCCGGACCAAAACTCCTATGCCTTTGACACGACCGGCGGGAGCTTCAATGATCCGCGGTATTCCAACCCAGAGGTGAATACGCTCTTGCTACAGGCGCGCGAGTCTACTTCCGAGTCCACGCGAGCCGCGTTGTACCAGAAGGCAGCGAAGATTATTGCACATCAGGCGCCTTACATCTTCATTGCCTACACGCCCGTGATTCAAGCTTGGTCCACGAAGGTGCATGGATATAAGGCCTATCCTGATGACTTAATGCGGTTCACGGATGTCTGGATGAATTAAGGAGGGGCCATGGCACGGTTCATTGTCCGGCGCATTATCAATGTCATCCCGGTGGCGTTCATTGTCCTGTTGGTGACGTTCAGCCTCATCCACATCGCGCCCGGAAACCCTGCCTATGCCATCTTGGGGGAACAGGCGTCACCAGCGGCAGTGAAACTTCTGGATCAGCAGATGGGGTTGAACCAGCCGCTGGGACTTCAGTTCGTGGAATATTTGAGGCACGTGGTGGAAGGGAACTTGGGCTACTCGCTGCTTGATCATCAATCGGTTGCTTCACTGATTGTCTCGCGACTTCCGGTGACTTTTGAGCTGGCGGTTTTGGCGGTTATCCTATCGCTCTTGATTGCCTTGCCCGCTGGAATTCTAGCCGCCTACCGGCCCAACACCTGGATTGATAGTGTGTCCCGGGTGTTGGCCTTGGTCGGGGCGGCCGTGCCCAACTTTTGGTTGGCACTACTGCTGGTCTACATCTTCGCCGTCTCGTTGCACTGGTTTCCTTCCTTGGGGTGGATTCCTCTAAGCCAGGGAGTCGCCAGCAACCTCTGGCATGTCATCTTACCCGTCGTCGTATTGGCTTTGCCGCTGGTTGCCATCACCTCGCGGGTGCTGAGGGGCGAACTCATGGAGGTCATGCGCCTCATGTACATCCAGGTTGCACGCTCTAAGGGGGTTCGTGAGTGGGGGGTGGTGATGCGTCACGGCCTTCGAAACGCCCTCATCCCGGTAGTGACGGTCGTGGGCTTGCAGGTCGGTGGGTTGTTGGGCGGGGTAGTCATTACCGAGTCCATCTTTTCACTGCCAGGAATGGGTCAACTGGTGGTTGATGCCATCTTCAACCGCGATTATCCCGTGTTGCAAGGATCCGTGCTCTTCATGGCGCTAGTAGTATTGGCGGCGAATCTTTTGGTGGATTTGTGCTACGCCTGGATCGATCCGCGCATCCGATATAATTGACAGGAGGGGGATTGTGGCGGTCTTCGTTCCGGAACCCATTTTGGAAGAAGGACTGGTTCAGCCGGTGTCCAGCAAAAAACGTGCCTGGCGCCGATTTACGAGAAATCATCTGGCCGTGGGCGGCCTGATTCTGATTGGGCTGTTCATTTTGATGGCACTGGCAGCACCTCTCATCGCGCCCTATGCGCCCGACACCACCCATTTCGGCCAGGCTTTTCATCCCCCTAGCAGCGCCCATTGGTTGGGCACTGACGAGTTGGGGCGCGACCTTTTGTCCCGAATTATCTACGGGGCCCGTGGAAGCCTCCTCTCGGCCGTTTTGATTGTCGCTCTGGGATTAGTGGTAGGTGTGCCCGTGGGACTCGTCTCGGGATATTATGGGGGATGGATGGATGAGGTAGTGATGCGCGTTGTTGACGCGGGCTTGGCCTTTCCGGGTCTGGTTCTAGCGATGGCCATGGCTTGGATCCTTGGACCGTCGCTTATGCATGCGGTCATTGCCATCGGAATCGTCACCATTCCTCAATTCGCCCGAGTGACTCGAGGTCAGGTGCTCGAGGTGAAAAATCGGGAGTATGTGGAAGCCTCCCGGTGTCTGGGTGCCTCGTCGCTCCGGGTGATGTTCCGCCATATCTTAATTAACGCCGCAACGCCAATCATCGTGGTGGCCACGCTCAATATCGGGAGCGCTCTTTTGAGCGTGGCCAGCCTTTCGTTTTTGGGCTTAGGTCCGCCGCCGCCCGCTCCCAATTGGGGGGGAATGCTCCAAAGTGGCGCTGAGTATCTAACAATGGCGCCGTGGATTTCGATTTTTCCGGGAGCGGCCATTTTCCTAGCGGTGCTAGGATTCAATACCTTTGGGGATGGCATTCGCGATGTGTTCGATCCCAACCACCGATAACATTTAAGGAAGGACGTGGACACGATGGTGGACCCAAGAGACGTGAATCCGTTGAGCTATCCCTATTCGTCGAGGCGAACCGTGGTCTATGGGCGACGAGGCATGGTCGCCACGAGTCAGCCTCTGGCGGCTCAGGCTGGGTTAGAGGTGTTGCAACGGGGAGGAAATGCCATGGATGCGGCCGTCGCCACGGCGGCTGCCCTAACCGTCGTCGAACCGACGTCGAATGGCCTCGGAAGTGATGCTTTTTCGCTGGTGTGGACCGAGGGGAAACTCCATGGCCTTAACGCCAGTGGGCCGGCGCCAAAGGGACTGACCCGAGAATGGATTCAGAGTCACGGATGGGAGGCGATGCCGGCTCACGGGTGGGGCGCGGTTACGGTTCCCGGAGCACCTGGCGCCTGGCAGGCGATGACCCGGAGATTTGGGAGGCTGTCTATCGAAGAGAATCTTCAGCCGGCCATCCGTCTTGCCGAGGAAGGGTATCCGGTCTCGCCAACGGTGGCGTACTTCTGGGATCGGGCTTATGCCCGGTATACGGAGATTCTGACCGCTCCTGAGTATCGAGAGTGGTTTCGGGTCTTTGCTCCCGGCGGCCGCGTACCCAGGGCCGGGGAGTTGTTTTATGCCCCGGATCATGCTAAAACCCTCAAGCGGCTAGCTCGAACAGACGGGGAAGCCTACTACCGGGGCGAGATTGCCGAAGAGATTGAGGCGTTTTCTCGGGCCACCGGAGGCATCATTACGGCGGAAGATTTGGCATCGTTTCAACCGCAGTGGGTGACCCCGATCTCCGTTTCCTATCGCGGCTACGACGTGTGGGAGCTACCGCCCAACGGTCAGGGGGTGGTCGCCCTGATGGCTCTTAAAATGTTGGAACTCCTGAAAGCATCTGACCAAGAAGAGCGGATACACCAGCAAATTGAGGCCTTAAAGCTGGGGTTTGCCGATGCGTTTCGCTATCTTGCCGACCCTTCTCGCATGCCTTGGCCGGTTGAAACTCTGTTAAAAGAGGGCTACATTCGGCAACGGGCACACCTGATTGGGGACCAGGCCCAGGTTCGCACCGCTGG
>JAKADW010000261.1 GCA_021820165.1 Bacillota bacterium | reverse complement strand
GCCGCCAATGGTCCGTTTGCCGTTAGCCCTTGGGCGAAGACTTGGAAGAACCCGACAGAATCATGCGCGAGCCCGCTCGATGACGGAGATACCGATCGCTCCTCGGTTGCCATACCAACTCTCCCTCACTAGTTTTCGGATAGTTATGCGAAGTGCTAACCATGTACGACGTTTCCGTGCCACAATGACACCAAATTTCCTAGGACGATGGGAAAGCCAATCTACGGTTTGCCATTTTTTCCCATGCGGTTCTATTCGCGACCAGAGGCGCCAATTCCTTCGACTCTCTCCACTATTCAGCAAAAACCTCATCGGCGCACTTGAGGGGCATTCCCCATCCCGAAGACATGCGGAACTGGACGGGACCGCGAGCCTTGTCGGAAACGGATTCCGCCGGGTTATGATGGGATCGAGAACCTTATCGTTAAACGGTGTGGACCAAGGCCGAGGAGACTCTTGATTGCTCGGGTCGGCGTGCGATCACGGATCACAAAGAGGAGGAATTACCCTGGCCAAAACGCGAGTCGCCGTCACCGGAGCCACCCCCTGGGTCGGTAGCGCCGTTGCCCGTGCCATTTCAGCGAGCGATGAATTCGAGCTGGTGGGTGAGGTGGCACGGCGTTCTGCCGGACTTGACTTAGGCGAGGCTTTGGGCGCTTCGCCGAACGGCGTCATCATCCAAAAAACCGTCGAGGATGTTCTAGCCGCCCATCCAGACGTATTGGTGGACTATACTCATCCAGAAGCCGTCAAGCATCACACGCTTCTGGCACTACAAATGGAACAAATGTGGTTTTAGGGACCTCGGGCTTGACCGCCGAGGACTATCGGGAGATTGCCCACGTCGCAGAAACGGTTCGAAAAGGGGTCGTCGCGGCCAGCAATTTTTCCCTAACGGCGGCGCTCGCCAAACACTTTGCCCTTATTGCCGCCGAGCACCTACCGTCGTGGGAAATTATCGAATATGCCGATGCCCATAAGATCGATGCCCCGAGCGGGACGGTTCAGGAACTGGCCGAAGCCCTCGGGGAAAAGCCCGCGCCCCACATTGATGTACCACTGGAAAAGGCCATGGGAACCCCTGCCGCCCGCGGTGCTCAGATCGCCAGGGTGCCTGTGCATTCCATCCGGCTGGCCCGAGTTCGTGCTCGGGTTTGATGTGGTTTTTGGTACGGGTGACGAACGGCTCATCTCCGTCACCAATCAGGATCTAGACCCGGACCCTATGTCTCCGGCACTCTTGTGGCCATTAGGCACGTTACCGCCATCACGGGTCTTGTCCGTGGTCTCGACCAATTATTATTTGGCGCCGACTGAAAACCGCGCGCGTAAAAATGGTCGGGGGTGTTGGTTGCCCCCGACCACTCGTGCGTTGCTCACATCCCTTAAAGATTCTGGCTTAGAGCATTTTCCTTAGCCTCCTCGCGCATCAGCGTTTCCCCAAGCCGTGACGCCGCTTGGGGCGACCTTAATGCGATGACCACTCCAATCGCCACCCAAAGAAGTACCAGATAGGGAAAATAATTGCCGGGGGCTGCAGGAATAGGATAGATGTTGGACCAAAGCGTGTAGGCCAAGAGAATCACGGCAAGGCCGGGAATTGCAAACTGCCAGCCCCGCCATCGCCCAATGCTCCCGAATAGCTTCATGGCGGCAATCTGAGTAAAGAGGTAGACCAATAGCAACGCCAGCACCCCGATGGTGCCTAGCCAGCCAAAGACACTCGTCCCTAATTGTCCGGCGAGTACCAACACGAGGATGAACGCCACAACCATGACAACGGCCAAGGCCCGATAGGGCGACTGAAACCGCGGATGGGCTTGTCCCAGTTTCTTCGGCCCGAACCCGTCACGCCCCATGGCGAATAAGATGCGGGCTCCCGCGGTCGCCGTTCCCAGAGCCGACGAAAATGCCGAGATGGTGGCGCCAAACATGATGATAGCGGCCATGGCACTTCCGATATAGGCTTTGGCCAAAGCGGCAAGAGGGGCCGTCGATGTGGCAAAAGCATGGACCCCGGCAGCCCCAAGACCAAATCCCTCGGATTGCGTATAGCTAATCAGTAGGTAAAAGGCGCCGGTAAGAAACACTGCCATCATGATGGCCCGCGGAATCGACCGTTTCGGATTGGCCGTTTCCTCACCCAGCGTCGCAGCCCCCTCGAACCCAGCAAAAGACAAAAAGGCAAAGACGCTGGCCAGCCCCACAGCCGAAAGCCCTTTGGGTCCCACCGCAAACGGCTTCAAGGAAAGCCCGTGAGCCCCACCTTTAGCTAAAATCACGGCTGTCAGGATGAGGATAATGATGATGGAGACGCCTTCAAACACCATCGTGACCCGGGTCGACAGGCGGACATCGCGAAAGGATAAATACCAGAGGAGAGCGCCCGCCACCACGGCGGGAATGATCCAGGGAAGTTGAATACCCAAGAATGCCAGGAAGGTCTGAAAAAACGCCCCAACCTCCGCCATCGACGCCCCGGTGAACGCGACATAAGTCAAGAGGAGAACCCAACCGGAAAGAAATCCAAACCGGGCACCCAGTCCTCGACCGTTGAAGGCGTAAACGGATCCGGCATGGGCATACGTCCGACTAAACTCAATGAATGAATAGGAAACCAGGGCAATGGTAATGAGCGCCCCGAGAAAAGCGAGAGGCACGGCCGTTCCGGCAATCGAGGCCGCCAATGACCCGTTTAAGGCCATGGCCGCTGTCGGCGCCATAATGGCGATGGAAAGGGCCGCCGCTTCCCAAATCCCCAGTTCCCGCTTAAGGCCGTTCATCGGGGTCCTCCTTCCAAAACCGCTTTGGGGAAGTGCATGCTGACCACCCAGTTCGGTGCATCCACGATTTCCGAGATTTTGAGATCCCCGGCCACGCTCGTGAGTAAGTAGGCATCTTCAGGAGCCAATCCCCCAAGTCGAGCCACCCACTCCACCATTTCCTGGGTCGCTACCCGAGCGGCTTCCCATAAGTCCGGGCCAATCCCACTGGTCACCCAGCAAGCATTCGACGGATAGGCCGATGCTGGGGTTTCGAGACGCGGGGTGCGCAAGTGCGAGGCTTTCTCAAGATGCACTCGTAGGGTGACGGAGGAACTGGTTTCGATCGCCGTGCCCGCGACTTCGCCATCCCCCTGGGCGGCATGGGTGTCCCCCACCGAAAGTAATGCCCCTGGCACCGCCACCGGAAGCCACAGATGGCACCCCGCTCCGAGGTGGCGCAGATCCATGTTGCCGCCTTGCGCGCTAGGCGGAACCAACGGATGGTCACCCGGCGCATTCATGGCAAGCCCGATCGTGCCGATAAAGGGCGCGGTCGGGACACGGATGCCGGGCAATATTTCCGCATAACGGTCCGTCACTTGAGAAATGCGCAGATGGGGCTCCGGGAATTGGTCGGCTAATAGGCCAAAACCGGGGATATTGGCCGTCCAGCCCCAGCAATCCAGGTCAATCGCGAGGATAT